>JAUXSZ010000073.1 GCA_030679635.1 Sulfuricurvum sp.
CTATTGCGAGTGGCGGAGTGAAGGATGAGGGTGACATTCACGCACTGCTGGCCACGAGCGAAGTTGCGGGTGTCATTGTCGGAAAAGCATTTTATGAGGGAACAATTGACTTAAGCCGATTTTTTTAAACTTCGCACAAAGTTCGTTTAGCTATCATTGGGTAGTTATTCTAAAGAATTATATAAATTGTAAAGGAAGCACCTTGAAATTACTGGTTGTAGATGATAGTTCGACTATGCGCCGTATTATTAAAAATACCCTTGCACGCCTTGGGTATGAAGATGTTTTAGAAGGGGAAGATGGCGTCCAGGGATGGAATGTTTTAAACGAAAATCCAGATTTGGGTATGTTGATTACCGACTGGAATATGCCAGAGATGAACGGTTTAGAACTGGTTAAAAAAGTTCGTGCTGATGCCCGTTTTACAGACCTTCCTATCATCATGGTTACGACTGAGGGGGGGAAAACAGAAGTGATTACTGCTCTAAAAGCAGGAGTCAATAACTACATTGTTAAACCATTTACCCCTCAAGTACTCAAAGAAAAGCTTGCTGCAGTTCTTGGCACCGAGGGTTAATGCAAGACTACTATTACATGCTGGTGGTCAAGCCTTCGTCCCATTTAGAACTGTTTAGTGATTTTTTAGTAGATGTCATACCCGTCGGTTTTGAAGAAATTGAAGACGGATTTGTGATCCGAAGTGAAGAAGATTTAGAGACCATAAGCTGGGGAATTGAGCAGTTTGCCGAAGCGCTGCAAAAAGCGACCGGTGAAGTGATTGATCTTGAAATGACGCTGACTAAAGAAAAAAATAAAGACTGGATTGCGCAGTATCAAAGCGCCATTACCCCTATCGAAATAGCCCCTTTTTACATCCATCCTACATGGGAAGCTGCGAAAGAGGGAATGCTGAATATCGCTATTGATCCGGCTCTTGCTTTTGGTACAGGGCATCATCCGACTACAGCATCATGCTTGCGTGCCCTTTCGTCATATGTCCATAAGGGTGATGTCGTTTTGGATGTCGGATGCGGGAGTGGAATTCTGGCAATAGCGGCGCTTAAGCAAGGGGCAATCGTTGACGCCTGCGACACCGATCCCCTATCGGTTGAAAATTCGACACTCAACGCAGTAAACAACGGGGTATCGTATCGACGATTATGGGAAGGTCCAGTTCAAGAGACCAATGAAATTTACGATGTCATTGTTGCCAACATCGTTGCGGATGTCCTGGTCTTTATTGCCAGTGATCTCAAAAAACGGTTACGTGAGAACGGGGTCCTTATTTTATCAGGGATAATGGATAAATATGAAGATAAAGTTCTGCGTGCCTATAAGACGTATGTGCTAGCAGAGCGCATTGTTGAAAATGAGTGGGTCACATTAGTATTAACCAAGAAGGAAATTATCAATGGCTAGCCCAGAAGAGAACACGCCACCGGATAAAAATGGAAATTTTTTTAATAAAAATCCTTTAATCACTTTTGCCATATTTTCAGTTGTGGTTATTATGCTCTTTAAAGCATTTATTGGCGACGAAAGTGATCTTGCCGGAAAGTTAAGTGGACAAAGTGTCACACGGACACAAGAAGTTAGTTATGCTGAGCTAAAAGGGCTGATTAATAACAAGCAGGTTCAAAAAGTCGCTATCGGACAAACGTTTATACGCGCCATCGGCAGTGATTCTAACGGGAAAGTGGCCTACACAACGCGCATCGTTGGTCCAGACCAAACGCTTATCGCTCTATTGGACAAACAAGGGATTGATTACACCGGATTTAGCGAAAGCAATTGGTTTACTGAAATGTTTGGATGGCTCTTCCCTTTCTTGATTATAATTGCCATTTGGATGTTTTTTGCAGGGCGTATGCAAAAAAGCATGGGTGGCGGTATTTTAGGAATGGGCAGCTCTAAAAAACTGGTCAATTCAGAAAAGCCGAAAACAAAATTCGATGACGTAGCAGGTGTTCAA
>JAUXSZ010000077.1 GCA_030679635.1 Sulfuricurvum sp.
AACATGCTCCATCGCATTTAAGCTAATTAATTATTTTTGGGGAAATTTTATTATTTAAAGATACTATAATAAAAGAACTCAGAGTATCAAGGAGTATAAGATGCAACATACGTTGATGACGCTGCCTTATGAACAGACAGCATTGGAACCTCACATTTCTGCCGAAACCGTTTCCTATCATTACGGTAAACACCATGCAGGGTATGTCAATAAACTCAATGGGCTTATCAGAGGGACGGAATATGAGGAAAAAACGCTTGAGTATATCGTGAAATATGCCGATGGCGCTATTTTCAATAATGGTGCGCAGATCTTTAATCACGATTTCTACTGGCACGGTCTATCCATTACTCCCCACACCCCCTCGGTAGAACTCTCCGATCTGATCGAGCGTGATTTCGGTTCAATGGAGGGATTCAAAGAAGCGTTTTTAACGTCTGCTGCGGGACTTTTCGGTTCGGGCTGGGTATGGTTAGTCATGACGAAGGAAGGGAAGCTTGCGATTGAGCAGACCTCCAATGCCGATACGCCGATACGTCATGGCCGCGTTGCGTTGCTCACATGCGATATCTGGGAACATGCCTACTATATCGACTATCGCAATGGACGGCCGGATTATTTGGAAAACTGGTGGAAACTGGTGAACTGGAAATTCGTATCAGACAATCTTTCCAAGGTAAAAAATGATCCGATAGCAGGTTACAGTCAGCCATGCAATGACGATAGCGAAGTATGCGACTACGTCGATACAATGCAAGAACATGAACGTACTCCCTCGTAACAGGGGATAAGATAATGACACTCAACGAACTCAAACGATATAACGGCCGTAACGGCATGAGTGCCTATGTCGCCTACAAGGGAACCGTTTACGATGTCACCCAGAGTCCCTTCTGGAAAGAGGGAAACCATCAAGGGCAGCACAATGCTGGCGCAGACCTGACCATCATGATGGCCGGTGCGCCGCACGGCGATGAAGTGTTTGCAAAGATGCCCGTCGTTGCAACACTGGAAGAAGAGCCTCTTTTGCAGCAGTCCGACGCGTCTGCGGCTACACCGTTAAAAGAGCGTCTCCAAATCTGGTATAAAAAATACCACCCCCATCCGATGACCGTCCACTTTCCCATAGCCTTGCATATGTTTTCTGCCGGATTAGACCTCTTTTTTCTCGCTTCCCCCAAAGTACCCTACGCAGTCGGAGTCTTCTACACCTTTTTTGTCGCCACCGTCATGGGATTTGTTGCGATGATAGCGGGGGTTCTGAGCTGGTGGATCAATTACAACCTTTCAACTCGCCGTCCGTTCGTCGTAAAGCTGATTGTCGCTACGCTGACGCTGCTGCTGGGAGTCGTGGGAATCGCCCTCTATCTGGAGAATCCTGGGATTGTTTACGAAGCTTCTTTGGAGGGGATCACCTACCATGCCATTATATTGTTCACCGGAATGAGCGTTATCGTACTGGGGTACTATGGGGGAAAGATCACCTGGGGAGACCTTTCACAGTACGATACGAAAACAGTCGTTTCCGAAACGGAAGAACCTCTCTCTGCCGCCGCCGGGAAGCTGCCGGCGGCGGGTACCTATGAGGTCCCATTTTCATCGGCAGCGACGATGGCGCCGGTAAAAGAGGTGAGGTATGAAGTCAAAGAAGGCGGGATTGGCAGGCCCAACACCATTTCCATACTGATCGGCGGGGCGGCGGGAGCCGGTATAGATACCCTTGAAAATCTCCTATGCGATGCTTTCAAACGCAGCGGATACTACCTCTTTTCTACGAAGGAGTATATGTCCCGGGTGCGCGGCGGCAGCAATACGGTACTCATCCGGATCTCCGACACACCGCTGGAGGCACCGTGCTGGGAGGTTGACCTCTTCATTGCGATGGATGCGTTAGCGCTGGAACATGCAAAAGAACGCTGCACAAGCAAAACGATTATAGTAGCTGACCAGACTTTTGCACAGATGGAGACAAACAGTAGGGCGATCCCGATGAAAGAAACGGCCCAAAAACTCGGCAACGTCCACTATGCCAATACCTACGTAGCCGGTGTCGCCTTCGGCCTGCTTGGCATTGAACCGCAGCCGCTGATCCAAAGCGTTGCCGAACATTTCAAAGAGGATACGGCTAACGCAGCGGCAGTCAATGAGGGGTGCCAAGCAGGGGGAAAACTGGAGCGTTCAACGCTTCCGGCGTTGCCAAAAGCAGACCGAGAGAGGAGTGAAAAACTTCATCTGATGGACGGGACCACGGCATCTGGGTTTGGTTTTTTGAGCGGCGGATGCAATTTTGTCGCCTCTTACCCGATGTCACCCTCAACCGGCGTCCTCAACTTTATGGCTTCGATGTCAAAACAGTTCACGATTGCGGTCGAACAAAGCGAGGACGAGATTGCTTCCTTGCATATGGTACTTGGGGCATGGTACGCAGGGGCGCGCGCACTGACAACAACCTCGGGAGGCGGATTTGCCCTGATGGGGGAAGCGCTTAGCCTGTCGGGCATGACGGAAACTCCGGCCGTGATCTATCTTGCCCAGCGTCCAGGACCTGCTACAGGCCTTCCGACGCGCAGCGAACAAGGGGACCTGAACTTGGCCCTTCACTCTGGACACGGGCCGTTTCCCCGTCTGATTTTAGCACCGGGATCACTGCGCGAGTGTATCGACTTGGGCTATCTTGCTTTCGAACTCGCAGATCGCTATCAACTGCCGGTCATTATTCTCAGCGATCAGTATTTGGCCGACTCCATAGCGATGATCGGTGATGTAGACTTTTCTGCCTATGAGCAGCGCCGCTATATTGTCCGCACCGATAAGGAGTATCGCCGCTATGCCGATACGCAGGAGGGAATCAGCCCCAGAGGCGTCCCAGGTTTCGGAGAGGGTTTGGTCTGTGCAGACGGTCATGAGCACGATGAGCGGGGACAGATCACCGAAGATTACCGTAAACGAATTCAGATGGCCTCAAAACGCGCTCGCAAAGAGACGGGGCTGATTGCGCAAGCCGTTGCCCCATACACATATGGGGAGGGGAGTATCGCGGTAATCGGCTGGGGATCGACCCGAGGGGCGATTGCCGAAGCCCTGCAGCAGCTGGATGACCCGCGGCTGGTACAGATCCATTTTGCCTGGGTGCATCCGCTCAATCCGGAACATCTTCTTTTCCTTAAAAAATATACACATGTGATCGTCGTGGAAAACAACGCAGACGGTGCATTTGCCGACCGTCTGCAGCATTACGGCATTGTCGTGGAAAGCCGAGTGTTGCAGTATAACGGCTTCTCCTTCTTCGCCGACCAGCTTTCGGCAATGATCAGTGAGAGAATAAAGGAGCTATCATGAACCATCCATTCGACCGCCAAGATGTCGATGTCGCCTGGTGTCCAGGATGCGGTAACTTCGGCATTCTGCAATTGATCAAAGAGGTACTGGACGAACTGCAGGCCGATAGGAGAAGTACCGTTATTGTCTCCGGTATCGGGCAGGCGGCGAAAACGCCGTACTATATTGATGTCAATATGTTTGGGGTGCTGCATGGCAGGGCCTTGCCTGTCGCCACGGCACTCAAAGCGGCCAATCCAGAATTAATGGTCATTGCCGAAGGCGGGGACGGCGACATGTACGGCGAAGGGGGAAACCACTTTCTCCATGCCATACGGCGCAATGTGGATATCGTCCATATCGTCCACAACAACATGGTCTATGGCCTTACCAAAGGACAAGCATCTCCGACAAGCCAGAAAGGTTTTACGACCAAGGTGCAGGTTGATGGGGTGGGCAGCGAACCTTTCAATCCGCTCGCCGTTGCTCTTGCACTGAAAGCCGGTTTCGTCTCCCGCGTTAACATCGGAAACGCCGTACATGCCAAAGAGGTATTGAAAGCAGCTTTTCTCCACCCCGGGTATTCCCTGGTCGACATTTTTCAGCCTTGCGTTACCTTTAACAAGACCAACACCTACCAGTGGTTTAAAGAGAACACCTATGTGCTCGATGGTTCTTATGATCCGACCGACATCGGTGCAGCGATGAACAAAGCTCTTGAAACAGCATCAATGCCGTTGGGGATACTTTACCGAAATATCAGCAGTACGTTCGAACAGCGGATACGCCGAGGCGCCACCGAACCGCTTTATTCTATAAAGCACGATACGGCGCAGATACAAGGGCTGTTTGAGGGTTACTGATCTTTGCCGTTACGGCAGTGTTTGTTACATGAGTTTAAGATACCGCTCCAAAATAATCTTCGCCGAAAGGGAGTCGATCCGCCCGTCCCGTTTGTAGCGTATCTCCCCCTTCATCAGCGCTTCGGCTTCCTGAGAACTGTGGGATTCGTCCTGATAGGCGATCTCCCCTTTGAAATCGACGAGATTCATAAAATGGTCAACCCGTCGGCGCATCTCGTCTTCGCTGGTGCTTCCCATCGGGATACCGACGACAACCGTGGTCGCTTCGTATTCGTTTAACACTTTTTTGACGTCATGTGCCGCCTGATTACGGTTTTTCCGCTCAACCGCCGGAAGCGGGGTCACAATTCCGACACCTGAACTAAGGGCAAGGCCGATGCGCTTAAGCCCTAAATCAATCGCGATCATTGCACCCATTATTTTCCCAGACAAAATTGACCAAACATCTTGTCGAACATCTCATCGAGTTCGTACGGACGGGTCAGAGAGGCCACCGATCGGATCGCTTGGTTGATATGAAAAGAAAAAAACTCCAGTTCTCCGCTGTGCAACGGCTCGTATGCCTCATGAATAGAGTTGAGGGCATTGGCCGTTGCGCTGATTTGACGCTCAGAGATGAGCATCATCGCTTCTGTGTCATTATCGTAATCCATGAGATGGGTGAGGGCCGCTACAAGGGAGTCCGTCTCTTGTTTACAACTGAGCTCTATGGGTGCATATCTCTCTAGGCGAGCCGTCTCAAATTGTCGGGGTAAATCAACTTTGTTTAAAACACAGATAAACGGCTTTGTTACAGAAAAACGTTCAATAAGCTCTATGATCGCACGATCTTCTTCGTCGCTTTCACGGCTGGAATCAAACAATGCGACGACGACATCGGCATTCTCAATGGCAGCAATCGAGCGCTCTATCCCTATTTTTTCGATTTCATCGTGAGCATTGCGGATACCTGCCGTATCGACCAGACGGATCAGATGCGTCCCTAAGCGTACTTGTTCTTCAATGGTATCCCGTGTCGTTCCGGCGATTTCACTGACGATCGCCCGTTCGTAATCCAGCAGAACATTCAGTAGTGAACTCTTTCCCACATTGGGTTTGCCGATGATCGCTACACGGAATCCTTGCATCAAACCGCTTCTACGGCGGCTTGACTCGAGCGTTTTGGAGAGTTCTTTTGTGATCTTCTCTAATTTATGACCGATTTGATCAACAACATCTTGTGGAAGATCCTCTTCGGCATAATCGATCACAACCTCGGAATAGGCCAAAATCTCCAGCAGTGAGTCCCGAATACTCTCCACATAGACACGCAACTCTCCCTTCATTTGACGGGCAAGAATGCGTGCTGCATCATCACTTTTTGCCTCAATCAACGATGCTATGGCTTCCGCTTGGGTCAGATCCATCCGTCCGTTTAAAAAGGCCCGTTTGCTAAACTCACCAGGCTGTGCCAAACGTGCTCCGGCAGCCACAGAAGCGCGCAAAACCGACTCGGCGACGATCATCCCTCCATGACACTGAAACTCGACGACATCTTCTCCCGTGAAGCTTTTCGGCCCTTGAAAGTAGATCATGATCGCTTCGTCAATCAAGGTTCCGTTATCATGATGCAAAGAGGTTAATGCGGCATATCGAGGCTGTAGGTCAATTTTTTTGGAGAGGTGAAGGGCAATGGAGAGGGCATCCCCACCGCTAAGACGAACGATAGCGATGGAACCAACGCCATGTGCCGTAGCAATGGCGGCTATGGTTTGATTCATAGGGGATTAATATTCGTGGTAACTGTTGATAACGATAAATTTACCGCCATCACGGGTTGAACGGATAGCGACATACCGATCAGGATAACGGTCACGAAGCTGTTTCAGCGCAATTTGAACCAATACGCCGTCGAGAGTTTTGGTCTGACCGCGCCCTTCGCGTTCGATATTATCGCACACGCCGACCAGATAACGGGCGATGGACTCTTCTTGATTTTTCAAAAATTCCGCAATCTCAAGACGAAGCTGCAATCCGTAGGTTGCGTTAATCCAGTTAAACAACATGTACGAAAGAGCTTTATAACGATATCCCTCTTTTCCGATCATGAGTGCCGAATCAACACCCGTAAGCTCAACAAGCAACGTATTTTCATCATACGCAGATACCTCTATCTCGTGAAGATCAAAACAAATCGATTTAAAAAGTTCGTTGATTTTCTCTTTTACTTCGAGGGCGCACTCTTCAACAGAGAGCTCTTCATATTCGTCTTCTCCCTCGTAATCGCCATAAAGATCTTCGTCGTCTTCCTCATCTGCTTCTTCCTCTTGGGCAGTTGCAAACGATTCTGAGAGGAGGAGATCATTGTGCATTGAACCGCGATGTTCTTCTTCCTCTAGATGCACCTCGTCAACCGGAGCTGACACGAAAGGAACTGCAGCCGCCACAGCGGCACCAACAGGCAAGTTAGCCACAATAATTGCTGATTTTTTAAAAAGACCTAAAAAACCTTGGGAGGGGAATTGGATGATCTCCACTTGCAATGCCGTGACCGAACATCCGAACTCTTTCGCCGCTTTAGAATAGGCCAGTTCTAATGAAGGGGCTTCAATCTTTTTCATGGTGCTTCTCCGCGATATGCGCTTCATGTCGAACAATACGTGCTGCTGCAAACTGCTTGTTCACAAGATACTGCTGCGCAATTGAAAAAATATTATTAACAAACCAATACAACACTAACCCTGCAGGGAAGGTGAAGAAAAAGAAGGTGAAAATAATCGGTAAAAATTTAAAGATTTTTTCCTGCAACGGATCGGTGAAATTGCTCGGTGTAATCTTCTGTTGATAATACATCGTGGCACCCATAAGAATCGGCAAAATGTAATACGGGTCCATGCGCGACAAGTCGGTGACCCACAGCATCCAAGGAGCACCCTGTAGTTCTACGGCATTAAGGAGAACACGATAGATCGCAAAGAAAACTGGGATTTGCAACAGCAACGGAAGACATCCGCCCAGAGGATTGGCTCCGTGCTTTTTGTACATCTCCATCACCGCTGCATTCATACGCTGAGGATCGCCTTTGTATTTTTCCTGAACCTCTTTGATTTTAGGGGCAATCTCTTTGATTTTCTGCATAGAGACCATCCCCTTTTGTGTCAAAGGGTAAAGGAAAATACGGATAAGGGCAGTAAGGGCGATAATCGACCATCCCCAGTTCCCAAATAGTCCATGCAACCACATCAACACTTTGAAAATAGGGGCAGCAACAAAGGTGAACATCCCGAACTCAATCGCATTGACGAGGACCGGATTGATGGTTTCAAGGGTTTTGTACTCTTTTGGTCCGACGTACCCTTTAAAGGAAAACTGTTTTGTCCCCTCTAAATAACTCACCGGATTGTCGTTAATGTCACGCTCGACATAGACAGGAGTCGCTTTGTCAAAATCGTACATGATCGTCGCATAATACTGATCAAACGCCGATACGAGGTGAACATCGCTGAAGCTCTCTCTCCCCTCCACATCGCCGTCTTCAAAAATCGTTGTATGATTGTCGCCGGCATAGACCATACCGCCGACTACCGTCATCATCACATCATTTATCTGAGGATGCTGTCCGAGGTAAACAAAATAACGCTTTTCGTCTGAAAGATTCATCGCAACATCATAATGGCCATCGGCATAGAAGGTTACTTTTTTAGTAACCGTCAACCCGGCAAGGGCTTGAGTCAAAAGGACCTCTGCTTTTCCATTGTCACCCAACACGATGTCATCGACATTACTCGAATACGGTGTTTTTTGGGCAGCTGCATTCAGCGCTTCATCTGCAAAACGAACTTGCAACGGCTTGGGACCCGTTGGAGAGATCAGCTCAGCCAATTTTCCCTCTTTGTTGTCATGCTTTGCATTTTTCAAAACAATCGAAGAGATACGCCCCAATGTATCGATTTTAAGGGTAAATTCTTTTGAGTCAATGGTCGCCAAAGTATCCGTTTTAACGGTTTTGACATCACTTAACGTGCTCATATTCGCATCGTATGGCGGTACAACCACCGCTTGCGTCGAGCTCTTTTCTAAAGCGACTTCGGTTGTCTTATTGACATCACCGCTATTGGGTGCTTTAGGAGGAAAGAGAGTTGTGTAGCCGATAAAAAAAGCAAATGAAAGCGCAACGGCAAACAACAAACGCTGGTTTGGAGTAAATTTTTCTAACACTGTTATCCTTTATACCTAAAATTTTTAATCAGAAAAAAATTCTGCTGATGAGGAACGAACCAATATTTTATCGTAATTATGGAAAGTTCGGATGTTTTACCTGCCGGTTTGGCAATAATCGGATAATCGATTCCGCCTCGAAAAAGCTGATTACATCTGCAAATACGTAAAAAGGTCGTAGCAAAAGCATAGGGAAGAGAGTTGCATTCAAACTGCCAAAGGGCATATTCTGAACATGAGGGGTAGTGACGACACGACCCGCGTGTCACCAAAGAGAAGGAGTGCCGATAGAGCCAAAGGAGGCTAAGAAAGAATTTTCTTATCATTATCCCTCGCTACTCATTATCAAAGCACCTGTCCGTTTTAAAACATATTTACAGTCTCGTCGCACGATTTCAAAGTCATTGCTATGCAACGGCTCTTTGGCAACCCATACATACCATCCGTCTGAAAGATGATCAGACAGTTCGGCAAAAAGGGCACGCAAACGTCTTTTACAATGATTGCGAACAACGGCGTTTCCCACTTTTTTACTAGCGGTATATCCAACTGTTTTTTCTCCCGTCACAGGGAGATAAAACAACGCGATAGAAGTACTGTGAGCACTCTTACCGCGTTTATAAACTCGCTGAAACTCTGAATTGAGTTTCAGCATAGAAAAGCCGTTTATACAGCCAATCTGCTTCTGCCTTTAGCACGACGAGCATTGATAACTCGGCGACCATTCTTTGTAGACATACGTAAACGGAAACCATGTGTACGTTTACGTGGTGTATTATGTGGTTGGTATGTTCTTTTCATTACCATTCCCCTTGTTATATTTTAGCCGCAATGGTAGTCAAATCTTACTTAAAGTGCCATTAAGTTTCCTAAAAGCTTGCGTCACACTACACACTTATGGGCGTAAAAAATCCCTTAGCGTAGCTGCAGACGACTCTCCCTTTGGAGACATATCCAATTTTAAGGACGTTTTCATCTTCATATGACAGTCACGGCATTCACGAATGATCGCATGTTCTTTTACCTGTATTCCTTCGATTTTTGCCACCGGATGACAGGCAAAACAATCACTTCCGCAATCAGCCATCTTGGCAGGATTAGCAGAGTGACATTTTATGCACGTCGTCATCGGCTTATGCCGCATATCAAAATCGATATTTTTCAGCAATGCCGGATGGCATGTCATGCAATCGCCTGTGCACCCAAATAAGGGAACCCACAGGATAAACCAAAGTATTGCTAGTTTTTTCATAAGAGCATTATGCCACAGTTACGGTAATCTCGTTTCCACTAACGTCAAAATAAACAGATGAACCTTCTTGCACCGTACCTTCTAGAATCAAGTCAGCAAGGCGATCTTCAACGATCTCATACAATGCGCGCTTAAGCGGTCTCGCACCGTATACAGGATCAAATCCAGCTTCCGCAATATGCCGTTTTGCCGCATCGCTCAAAGAAAGGGTAATGTTGCGCTCATCCACTTTGGCCATAATATCGGCAAAGAACAGGTCGACAATGCTGAGGATTTGGCTCTCTCCCAATGGGTTAAAGACAACGACGTCATCCAGACGGTTCAAAAACTCCGGTTTAAAATGTCGCTTCAGTTCATCGAGCACCATTTCTTCAAGTCCGCTCTCTCCCTGATGGGCCATAATTTTGTCACTCGCGATGTTACTGGTCAGGATGATGATCGTATTGGTAAAATCAACAACAACCCCTTTGTTATCTGTCAAACGACCATCATCAAGGACTTGCAGCAAGATATTAAAAACATCCGGATGCGCCTTCTCGACTTCATCAAACAAAATGACGCTGTACGGTTTTCGGCGGACCGCTTCGGTGAGCTGCCCCCCCTCATCAAAACCAACGTATCCCGGAGGTGCCCCGACTAACCGTGACACAGCATGCTTCTCCATGTATTCAGACATATCGATACGGATCATCGACTCACTGCTGTCAAACAAAAATTTTGCCAACGTTTTCGCCGTCTGCGTTTTCCCGACCCCCGTAGGTCCTAGAAACATAAACGATCCAATAGGACGGCTCTTGTCCGACAGCCCTGCTTTGTTACGCTTAATGGCGCGTGCTACGGCATGCGTCGCCTTCTCCTGCCCCACCACGTCACGATTAAGCTCATCTTCAATGTGTAGAATCTTCTCTTTCTCACCTTGGAGCATCTTGTTAACCGGGATTTTTGTCCAGCGACTCACCACACCTGCGATTGAGGCTTCATCGACACTGTTTTTAAGGAGAGTTCCTGCCGCTTGCATCACTTTCCATTGCTCTTGAAGACTTGCCTCTTCTTCAATCAGTTTCGGGATTTGACCGTGAGTGATTTCAGCAACTTTACTAAAATCACCATTTTGTTCCGCATTCTCTGCTTCACGCCGTTTGGATTCTATTTCACGCTTAATTTTCGACACTTTGTCAAATTCCGCTTTTTCATGCGCAAATTGCGATTCAAGCCTTCGACGTTCTTCGCTGACATCGGCTAGCTCTTTCGCAATTTCTCCAAGCCGCTTCGTATTGGCCACACTCTCTTCCATTTTGAGTGCTTCATTCTCCACTTGCAGCTGCGTCATTGTCCGCTTGACGGACGCTAAAGCATTCGGCTCAGACTCTATCTGCATCCGCAGCTCTGCCGCCGCTTCATCAATCAAGTCAATCGCCTTATCCGGTAAAAATCGATCACTGATGTAGCGATCCGAGAGTTTCGCCGCCGCTACGAGGGCTGAATCCGTAATGGTAATGCTGTGATGCGCCTCGAGGCGCTCTTTGAGACCACGCAAGATTTGCAAGGTTTGATTGACGCTCGGCTCATCAACATGGACAGGCTGGAATCGGCGTTGCAGCGCGGCATCTTTTTCAAAATATTTACGATATTCTTTGAGCGTCGTCGCACCGATCGTGTGCAATTCACCCCGTGCGAGAGCAGGCTTGAGAATATTCGCGGCATCCATAGACCCCTCCGCTGCTCCAGCACCTACAATGGTATGTATTTCATCAATAAAGAGGATCACATTTCCGCTCTTTTTGACTTCCTCAATGACGGCTTTGAGACGATCTTCGAACTCCCCTCGATACTTCGCCCCCGCAATGAGGGCACTCATATCCAGTGCGACGACCCTCTTGTTTTGTAAACTGAGCGGTACCTCTTTGTTGATAATTCGCTGCGCGAGTCCCTCAACCAATGCCGTTTTACCCACCCCTGGCTCGCCTAGAAGAATCGGATTGTTCTTCGTTTTTCGGATGAGAATCTGCATCATTCTGCTTATCTCTTCATCTCTTCCAATAACGGGGGAGAGTTTTCCATCTATCGCTTCTTTCGTCAGATCAATTCCATACTTTGAGAGACTTTCAAGAGTTTCGTCACTGCTTTGACTCTCAATTTTTTGACCGCCGCGCATCGATTCCAATGTTTTTCGCAGTTCGAATACATCAAGATATTTTTCTAAAACCTCGTTAAAAGGCGCGTGATTGAGATTTCCGATCACAAACATATCGATAGCGATAAAGGCATCCCCGTTCACTGCCATTTCAGCCGCAGAACGCTCCAATGCATGAACGAAATTACGCGACAATCGAATATTTTCCTTCGTCACGCTGGATACACTCGGGAGTTTAGACGCAAGACTTTTTACATCGAGTTCAATCGCAATTTTATCAACCCCCATTTTTATCAACGCTTGGTTAAGTGGTGAAGTACTGTTGGCTAATAATGCCCATAAAAAATGGATCGGCTCTGCTTCGCTGTTTTTGTTGTGCAACGCTAAAGAGATCGATGCCTCGATCATCTCACTCATTTGATGCGTTAGTTTTTCAAAAATATTTTGCATAATAATTCCTTTTTGTTAAATTCTGACTATTATAATACTTTGAGTCACTTGTTGTCAAGTCTTTTTAGTGCCGTTCTTTATATTAACAGCGACGACACCAATCCTATTGCCGCACCAAAGACACCTCCCCACACAACAAGCCATCCTAAATGCTCTTTCATGAGGCCATAAAGCATCTCTTTAACCATAAGAGGGGTAAGCTCTGCCAGGCGCAATGCGACGATCTCCTCAATCGTTTCACTCAAATGTGAACCCCCTTTGTGCAGGTGCGCATTAAGTGCATGGATAAACGAATCGCTTTGTGAAATTTCAATGGTAGAAAGTTTGATTTTTTCTAAGAATGGCTCTTTTAGTTTGGCGATCAACGCCTCTCCGCCAAACATTCCGAGCATTCCACCCATCGGTGATTCCATGACGCTTACCACAAGAGCGTCATACGCAGGGGTAAAATCGGTCTGCTGAATAATCGGGGTCAAATCTAGGGAGCGCTCTTGGGATTGAACGAATGATTCAATCTTCTCTGCTGAAAAGAATTGTTCCATAATCAAAATTTTAAGCGCTTCTCTGATCGATTCAAAGCGATCCAAAATGATTCCTGAACCGTACAGGAAGGGGACTTTTTCGAACAGCATGTGGATAGCCAGTTGGTTTGTAACCGCCCCTGAAAGGGCAAATAATCCTGCATTTCTAATCGCACTGCCCATCTGTCCATCAAGCAAATAGGACCCACCTACTGCTCCCAGCGCTATGATGTTTGTACTCCATCCTTTATCCATTGTGACAACTCCTGCTATTAATACGTGTATTATACAAAAAAGGTTATTGTTCTGTAAAAAAGATCCCTTATGAAATTACATTCCATGTCAACACTCTTCAATTCAGGTGAATCCGCGGCTATTCTCGGAGCGATTAAAGCCGCGATAGAGCGAAGCGATGAAGCTCCCTTTTGGCAGCAAAAAACCCTTCCCTACTGTGAAGCAATTTTAAGTGTTTTGATTCCCCTACGTGAGCAAACTCTCCTTTTTGACCCTGAGGGCAATCCTGCCCCAGCATTAACGATGGAGCTATTTCTACGTTGGTGTGATTTAATGAGCCTCAAAACCCTCGCATTTACCCTTGCAAAGAGCAATACGGCACAAAAATTGATGCGTACCAAATATGACGCGCAAGCTGCCGCTGCGTATCTTCCTATCGATTTAGAAACATTGGGAACCTATCTCAGTGGGTATACCGTCAACTTGAGTGATGAATCGATCGATTTTCCCATTACCAATTACAATCTCCACATCGGAATGACCACATTGGTCACAAATATTTTTAACGGGAACCAATAATGGCAGAAATTAAACCTCTTAGAATTCATACCTATCTCTCACACACTGAGATCCAAACTCTATTGGAAAACGTTGATTTCATCATGATGGCAGCTCCTTCATTGCAAAGCGCACCTGATCCCTCACTGCATTTTACCATCATCTTGAACACTGCCGATCTTATTCCAGATGCCATCAAAGAGCAGTTGCTTGAAAAATTTTGTTTCGATTACAATATTACCGATATGAAACATGTTCTCAACAACCGTGAACGCATAGCTTTTGCCATGACATCCCAAGAGACGCCTATGCCTCATCATTTGATCGACGATGCAGAGGCCAATACCATTCCTTGGAAATTGTTACACATTATTGATTTTCTCGGAGAGTCAGAAGATTTTCAAGAGGCCAAAGACGGCCTAAGCGGATGGAGTTATAGTTACAACGCTTAACGTTTGCACATTGATTCAATATCCTCGACTGTCTTGACGATCATCGAGGAGAGGTTTTCACACCCCATTTCGGTAATCAAAATATCATCCTCGATACGGATACCGATACCCCGGAATTTTTCCTCCACCGTTTCATCATCGGCTCGGATATAAAGTCCCGGTTCGATTGTCATGACCATCCCTGCTTGAAACGCCAAACTCTCCCCCTCATCATTCACGTAGGGACACGGATCGTGGACATCCAAGCCCATCCAATGCCCTATCCCGTGAGGAGCATATTTTTTGTGCGCTTTCGACTCCAAAAGCTCATTGCATTTACCGGTTAAAATTCCAAGATCAATCAATGCCTGACATAGCAACTCTTCGCTGTATTGCTGAAGCCAGTCCCGTTTTACGTCCGGTTTCATTGCCTCAATGACTCTCAGTTGGACATCCAGAACTTTGTTGTACACCTCACTCTGCGGCTCACTAAATTTTCCATTGACAGGAAAGGTGCGTGTTATGTCACTGGCGTAGAGTTCCCACTCGCATGCCGCATCGATCAACACCAAATCACCCTCTCTCAGTACATCACGATTATCGATATAGTGAAGGGTATTGGCATTATTTCCACCTGCCACAATCGCCCCATACGCCTCTGCTTGTGCACCGTGTGAGAGAAACACATAACTCATTTTTGCTTGTAGCTCGTATTCATACAAACCGCTCTTGCAGCTCGCCATCGCTTTATGATGCGCTACTGCGGTCAGGGTGATCGCTTTTCGAATATTTTCGATCTCTTCTGGAGATTTAATCAGCCGCTGAGTGCGGATAAGATGGGTCACATCATGAAATGCTCTTAGGTGACGCTTAACGCCACGGGTTTCATGAAGTTCTTGGGCGCTGCGTTTCGCGCTCAACAACCATGCCGACTCATCAAACAAATCAATATACAAAGAAATATGATCACGAAGGATCTCTTTGATTAAGCTCGGATACTCATGGATATCGTGTACTTCATCCACACGGAATCGCTCACCCCCTCTTTCAACTCCCAATCGTGATCCATTCCAAAGAGCATGTTCTTCGTCATGTGGTTCAACAAACAGTATGGTTTTAGCAGACTCTTTGGTTTTAACCATAACGAGGAGACTGTTGTCCTCTTGAAAACCACACATATAATAAAAATCACTGTTTTGCCGGTAGGGATATTCGGTATCGTTTGAGCGTGTTTTAGGAGAGGCAGAAGAGAGGATAATCACCCCCTCTTCTATCGCGTTAAGCAGTTTGTTGCGTCTTGATGCATAGTGTAATTCATTCATAAGTGATATTGTGCCACAAATGAATTCATGAATGATTAAAAATTACGTTCTAACAACTTATGGACTTTCAAAATTGTGACAATACGATCGGCTTGTTTTCCAACACCGTCAATCATCGTTTCCGCCTCTGAAACGGTTTCAGGGGCAGGACCGATGTCGCGCTTGGGCATACGGATCGCTTCGGTGAGACGATCGATGACAAATCCTGCGACATCATTGCCGCTTTTCATCACAATAAATCGAGTCTCATCCGTATGCTTTTGAGTGGTTAAGCCAAAACGAGCTCGTAAATCAATCAGAGGGATAACCGATCCGCGTAAATTAAATACACCCAAAATATACGCCGGCGTTTGCGGTACTCTTGTACAGCTGATCGGTTTGATAATCTCTTGAATACTCAAAATGGGTATCGAAAATTCTTCTTCTCCGACGATGAAACCAACCAGTTGAACAACATCATCGATCTTGTTATCTTCGCCCAAGAGAGCATTGCTCTGTTTCTTGATAATTTGCTGCAGTTGTTCACTCATGATTATAGCCCCTCATTGAATTTTATATTACGCTTGACAACATTCATCAGATAGTCAAAAGAGTACGGTTTGGTAATGTATTCAACCATTCCTGATTCCACCCCACGCATCCGGTCCGCTTTACCACTTCGTGATGTGACGGCGATCAGAGGAAGATTTTTGTACTTATTGTACTTCTTGATCTCTGCTGCCAAAGTATATCCATCCATGCGCGGCATTTCAATATCAATCAACATCGCATCAAAGAAGTGATCTCCCTGCTTTAGGATATTCATAGCTTCCACTCCATCGACGGCTTCCACGAGGGTGATTCCAAGCGGTTCAAGCGATTTTCTCATAATGGTTCGGTCTGTTTTCGAATCATCCACAATCATGACACAATAGTCACTGGCGCTGTTTTTGACTCCGAGCTTTTTACTTTCTCCGCCTTCGTGACCTACGGTTGATTTAACGGATTTGGCCATTTGCATCAATGCCGCAACATCCACGATCAGGGTTACCCCGCCATCTCCTCGGATGGTTGCACCCGCGATCCCTTCAATTCCTTTAAGATATTCGCCCAGTGATTTAATGACAATCTCTTCCTGCCCGATCAGCGTGTCCACAATCAGTCCGATTTTACTCTCAGCCAGTCCTAAAACAACGACATAAGCGTGCTCACTGTTATCAAAGACACGCTCCACCTCGAAAATATCTCCGATGTGAACCAGCGACAGTACCTCGTCACGCAACCGCATGACCGACCTGCTCTCAACGGTATAAATCTCATCTTTACTGATACGAACCGTTTCTAAGACCGATGCGAGCGGAATCGCATAATACTCTTCCTGCACTCCGACCAACAAGGCTTGAATAATCGCAAGCGTTAGGGGGATTTTGAGTTTCATCGACGTTCCCTGCCCGAGTTCCGAATCAATGTCGATCATGCCGTTGAGTTTTTCAATATTCGTTTTAACCACGTCCATACCAACACCGCGTCCCGATACGCTGGTCACTTGTGCCGCTGTCGAGAATCCTGGACGGAAAATAAGGCCGTAAGCCTCTTTGTCCGTCATCGTATCGGCTTCCTTCTCTGTTATAAGCCCTTTTTCGATTGCTTTTGATTTAAGCATATCGGTATCAAGCCCTTTACCGTCATCAATAATCTGGATAACAATATGGTTCCCTTCATGATACGCTTTGAGCTGAATCGTACCACCCTCTGTTTTTCCTGCCGCTAAACGAACATCACCGACCTCGATACCGTGGTCACACGAATTTCGGATAATGTGAACCAAAGGATCACCGATCTCTTCAACAATCGATTTATCCAACTCGGTATCTTCGCCCGAAACTTCAAGCTCGATTTTTTTATTCAATTCTCTGGAGAGATCGCGAATCATGCGGGGAAATTTATTAAACACTTTTCCAATTGGAAGCATCCGTGTTTTCATAACGGCTATTTGCAAATCGGTCGTTACGAGAGAAACAATGGAAACCACTTGATTCAGCTCCTCAAGGAAAGCTTCTCCTTCATACCGCTCTTCCACATCATCGTTAATCTTGATCAAACGGTTTTTACCCAAAACCAGTTCTCCGATCAAATTCATCAGATGATCAAGTCGTTTAACATCGACGCGAATCGTTTGCTCGACCGACGTACCCCCTTCTTCTTTAGGTTCGCTTCGTCGTGGAGCAGGTGCAGCGGCCGCCGGTTTTGCAGCAGGAACCACTTCCGCTTTTGGTTGCGCAGCTGGAGTCGAAACTACCACAGCAGCAGGCGATGGTGTAGGAACAGAAGGTTCCATATTATCACTTTGCTTGTTCGCCCGTTTTGCAGCAGCTTCTGCCTGTTTCTCGACCAATAATCTCTCAATTTCGGCCTCTACTTCAGCATCGCTCATCGCGTTATAATCAGGCTCTTCTTCCTCAACTACAGCCTGCGGTGTCTTCCCTGATCGTTTGAGCGCAGCTTCTGCTTGTTTCTCTGCCAATAATCTCTCAATTTCGGCCTCTACCTCTGCATCACTCATCGCGTTATAATCAGGCTCTTCTTCTACGGGAGTTACAACAGCAGCAACGGGTTCAGGGGCAGCAATCGGAGCATCTCCATTCACGGCCGCATCCAGACGCGCGACCGAAGCGCTAACGTCCAATCCGCTATCTGAGCGCGTATCGCGAATCCGGACCAACAGTGCTTTCATCAAATCAATCGATTCAAGAATCACATCCATTACACCGGCATCAATAACAATGTCCCCATGGCGTGCCAAATTAAGAATATTTTCCATATGATGAGTAAGGTGCGTCAACGTATCGAAATTTAAAAACGAACTGGCCCCTTTGATCGTATGGGCAACACGGAAAATACGGTTAAGCAAATCCAAGTCATCCGGACGCGTTTCCAGCTCCACTAAATCCTGATCCAGCTGTTCGATTAGCTCAAATGACTCGACTAAAAAATCTTGTAATATCTCTTCAAATTCATCCATTTTAACTTCCCCTATACCGTATGAGCTTGCACTATTCGTGCAATTTCATCAAAAAATAAATTACCGTCAAACTTGACCAAATACGCTTCTGCGCCAGCCTCTTTCCCACGACTCTCACTAAAGTGATTGCTGATCGAAGAATTGAATACGATTGGAATCATTTTAAACCGATCGTCCTCTTTTACTTTTGCGGCAAAATGGAATCCATCCATCCGAGGCATCTCAATGTCCGATGCAATAAGACGCAATTTAGAAGTGAGATCAGCGCCATGAGTTTCATAAAGCTCTTCAAGGATTTCAAGCCCCTGCTCTCCATCGTTCCCCTCAATCACCGTAAAGCCCATTTGTGTTAACGCGTCTTTGATAATTCTTCGCGCCGTAGAACTGTCATCCAGCAACAGTACCAATCCGCTAAACCGATCTTTGTGCTCGTCCAATTTCGCGTGGGAGGGCTGATACAGTCCTAGCTCTTGAACGACGCTTTCCAAATCCAGAATAAGCAATACGGTGTCATCTTCAATTCTTGTCATGCCGGTGATCTTCGAACCGTCAATTCCTCCATCAATAAACGATGCCGGTTCAATATCTTTCCAGTTAATACGGCGAATCCGTTTCGCTTCGTGAACCACAAAACCGATCAACATATTGTTAAATTCCGTAATAATAACACGTGCGTTGTGCGCCATCTCTTCAGGAGTTTCTATCCCCATCCATTTAGCGAGATTGATGATAGGGATGACCACACCCCGTAAATCAAAAATCCCTTCAATAAACGGAGGTGTTCCCGGAAGTTCTGTCAGCATGGGCAATCGGATAATCTCGCGTACTTTGGCGACATTGATTCCATAAATACCCTCGTATATCTCATCGCCATCGCGTTTAAAGATACGGAAATCAACCAATTCCATCTCATTGCTGCCGACTTTTAAGATATCTTTGTGTCCCTTCATCGGAGCTCCTTGTGAAAAATGACTTCATCTAAAATAGTTTGATTTTGTGGCGATTTTACAACATAATATCTTTCATTGCAAGCAAAAGCCGCTAGATTATAATATTTGAGTTTCTCAAAGTCAAAAGAGCGGTTTTGATGGTAATGCCCCTCGATAATGACATCGCATTCGCTTACCCATGAAGCGCTGTTATGACGCGCGGCAATCTCTTCAAAATTTTCAATTTTTTTGCAGTGGTTTTTACCTTGCATCTGCTGGCTTAATTTCTTTATGATGATCCCCCAAAACACCGCATTAAGGATGTTTAAACAAAACAATATAAAGCGATTACGGATCAGCCCCGTATAGATTTGATACCCCAAAGGAACCGTTATGTCCCCGTGTAATAAGGCAATCCGTAGATTCTCAAAGGAAAGGATTAACGGCTGATTCCCACGCTCAACGACGTGCACATGCGGAAAGAGTGAGGTGAGTCGAAAATCATGGTTTCCTTCCAAATAGAAAATCTCTATCGTGAGGGCGAGGCGATTCAATAATTCAATCGCCTCGCTATTGATACGCAATGTCTCCTCTACGGATCCGAAAAGCAGATCAAAATTATCGCCCATCAAGATCAGCTGCGTTGTTTGAATCTCCCTGCGCTCCAAAGCTTTTAAAAAATCAATAAAAGGGGTGCGCCATGAAGCGCAATGGGAATCGGCAACGAGTATTGCCCCCTCATGAAGGGTCTTAAGGGACATAGGCTATTTTTGGAATTCCAAGAGTTTCATCCAATCCCATCATAATATTGGCATTACTCAGGGCCTGAGAGCTTGCTCCGCGCATCAGATTATCAATAGCGCACATCACTACAAGGGCATTTTTGTTGCGTGTTGCGTACACATCGGCAAAATTGGTGCCCGACGTCATTTTCGTATGGGGAGGAGCGGACCGTACACGAATAAAGGGTTTGTTTTCATAAAACGTCCGCATCAATGCCAGCGGATCGCAGTCGTCTTTGAGTGTTGCGTAGACACACGCCAACATCCCGCGCGTCATCGGAACAAGTGAGGGGACAAACGTTATGTGTACCTCCGTATCGCATAGCGCGCTCGCATGTTGTTCGATTTCCGTTGCATGGCGGTGTTTGATGATGTTGTAGCAGTTGATATTGTCATTCACGCTCACATAATGAACGCCGGGAGTCGGCGATTTTCCGGCACCGGAAACCCCTGTTTTTGAATCCACAAAAATCGGGTTTGTATGGTCAATATGATCCAAAAATGGGGCAATGGCCAACAGTGTCGCCGTCACGTGACATCCAGGATTTGCAATCAGTTGGGCACCAGCGGCTGCTTTTCCGTGCAGTTCCGGAATCGAATAAACCGCCTGAGAGAGGTTGTTCAGATCTTCATGTTCGCAGTAAAAGGCTTCGTAGTTTTCTTTTGAAAGACGGTAGTCCGCAGAGAGATCGACGACTTTGATGTTGCGCTCGAGCAACCCACGTGCTGCAGTCATCGCCGTTTTGTGAGGAAGGGCTAAAAAAACCAGCTCGCAGTGTGACGCGGCTTTATCCAAATCGACTTTTTCGACGCCGATATCGCATACACCCATCAAAGAGGGATGAAGCTGGGACAAAGTCGTTTCCCCTTCGGTGTTCGCACAATACGCAAGCTGGAAAATCGGGTGCAAAAGAACCATTTTTACGAGTTCTAAACCCGTATAGCCGCTGACCCCGATAATGCCAACATTAATGGCTTTCAAAAACGATCTCCTGATATTTAACCTCAAGAATTTCGAATGTTTTTTCACCGCTAGGGAGGCGTGCATGCACCTCATCCCCCTCTTCTCGTCCCAAAAGCTGTTTGGCCAGAGGAGAGTTAAACGATATCAACCCACGATCAGGATTGCTCTCACAACCTCCTACGATGGTATAGGTGATCTCTTTGTCATTGCTCACATCGGACAACACCACCGTAGAACCGAAACTGATACGGGCATGCTCAAGCTCGCTGGGATCTACAATCTGCGCACGGGAGATGACACTGCCAAGCTCGGCAATACGGGTACCGATAAACGCCTGCTTTTCTCTCGCCGCGTGGTATTCAGAATTTTCTTTTAAATCTCCGTACTCTTTTGCACGGTCAATCTCTACATTGACGGCAGGCAGATCGATATTTTTGAGGGTGTTCAATTCATCGGATAATCGCTGAAATCCGTATTTTGTCATAGGCTCTTTTTGTTCCACTGTTCTCTCCGCGTCAAGTAATAATGGTGTATTATACCAAACTAGCCATCCTTTGAATTATTTCAGGTGCATATTCCGCAGAGATATTAAATCGCTATAAAGTTAAAACTAACATTATTAACGTCTTCTTTAAAATCTTGACCGAATTCTTCTGCCGTATCGTCTTCTTCGTGATGCTTCCAGTTTACCGTTACACTGTTGAATTCTGAAATTTCATCAAGTGTTGAAAAAAGGTTGAAAAAAACTTTGGTACTCGCACTGTTAAAATAGGTCAAAAAGAAATCAAATTGTATATTGCTATCTTGTTGATTTTTCAAATGCGTTTTAAGAGGATTCATAATCGGGTCAAAAAAAGCATTGACATCCTCAGGATACGATTCTCCTTCAAAACTGAACACGTTATTTCGGGTATCCAAAACAATTTTTGGCGTGGTTACGGTTGCTTGTATGGTTGTCATTGGTTTTTCCTTTTTATTTTTGTTAAATTACGACTTTGAGAGTGAAACAATCGAATATTTCATCATTTTCAATAAAGTCAAATTCGATAGGTTCGCTTGATTTTCGTGCCATCTCTATAAATCCTATACTGGCCCCTTTACTTCCTTCATCGGGCTCTGAGCGCATCTTTTCTTTGTAGAGTGCTTTAAGCTCCTCTTGATTCATAGCCGCAATAGCTTCCAGCTTTTCACTGAGTGCCGCAACTTTTGTTTTTTCGATTCGGTTTGAACACATGATATAAAACTTGTCACCTTCTGTTCCGATAGCAACCGATCCATAGCTCATGCTGGCTTGTTCCGGATTTTGTATTTGATCGGGTGAATAGCGGGTAATGTTTTGTGCTTGTTCGACAAACATGTATAAAACTTTTTGGCTGATCCCCATTTTCGTCTCATCGGCACTCAATTTGCCTTTAATCATGGAGCTTATAGCTACAATAATTTCTTGCGACAAATACCCGTTGTAGCAAAAAATAATATTTTTAGCTTCAATCATCTCTTTCAATGTTCGAAAGTCATTCAACGTCATAGATTTTTCCTTTATTTAAATTTGAAATGCAATCATCGTATTGTCATCGCGTTGTGATTCGTCTCCCTTGTAGTTGTAATATTTTTCCAAAATAATTGCTTGCTGTTCATGCATCGGTTTCATATGGTTGTCATGGATAATCTCCATTAACCGTTTTTTACCGAATGCGATTCTTTTACTGCCGCCAATTTGGTCAATAACACCGTCTGTTGTCAGATAAAAACGCATCCCTTCTTTGA
>JAUXSZ010000044.1 GCA_030679635.1 Sulfuricurvum sp.
GGCGGTCTTTGACCGAACCGAATCCGGTGCTGATGTTGCAGGCGATCACTTCGATCCCCTGGTCGATGATAAGTTTCATCGCGAGGGTAGAGTCGAGTCCGCCGCTGAAAAGTGCGATTGCTTTCATTGTAAAATTCCTTCGTAATTTTTTACACGCCATCGGAATACATCCCGATAGCTACGCTAACGCTATGTTCACTTCGGCAGTGAGCCCGCGCACGTTTCGTGCTATTATTTTTTAAGTAAGAGGTACGAGTTCGCCCCGTTTAAGCCGCGCAATTTTTTCACGCATTTGCCGTATGGCGTACGATTTTTCATCGAATGATAGCAAGTTTTGGCTGGCAAGTTTTTTGAGTTCGCGGTTGTAATGGGCGCTTAAGAAGGTCATAAGCTCCGCTCTCAACCCCTCGTCCCCCTCAAAGCCGTGAATCCGCTCATCCATCATAATCGCCATCAATCGGGGATCATTGGCATCGTTCCCGATGGCTGCTGCGAATTCGTTTCCGTGATACTGTAACAGGGATGCGTCGAGAAAATCGAGGAGTCCGTGGATTATTTGGGGCCGTTCCAGTATCGTTTTGATCAAGCTCAGTTCCCACATGTCGTGATGCGACAGCTGCGGGCTTTGCAATGCCGTTTTGGTCGACGAGCCGTTGGCCAGACGTATCTGAGCGGGGGAGATCCCCAGCTGTGAAGCGATAAAGGGGCGATACTCCTCCTGCATGAGCGGGGAAAGTGTTTTGATGTATCCGAGACACTCATTGAGGGCATTCTCTTTGACTCTAGGGTCACGCAGATCATACGTGGAACAGGTTTCGGTGATGACAAATTCGATAAAGGTGATGGGGCGGTGCAGCAGGGCATTGAGCTCTTCGATGAGCCCCTCTTTGATCATGTCTGCCGGGTCTTTTCCCCCCTCAAAGAGGATCACCCCTCCCTCAAATCCCCCCATGCTGAGGAGTTTCGAGGCTTTGAGAGCGGCGGCACGGCCCGCTTTGTCCCCGTCGTACGCTACGAGAACACGTGGTTCCCCTTTGCGTAACAGCGGGAGGTGCTCTGCGGTAAGCGCCGTCCCCAGCGTTGCGACACTCTGGGTAAAACCTGCTTGATGGAGCATCACGACATCGAGATACCCCTCGGTAACAATGATCTCTTTGTGTTTATAGATCGATTCACGCGCCAGAGGATAAGCATACAAAAGGCGTGACTTGTTGAAAAT
>JAUXSZ010000081.1 GCA_030679635.1 Sulfuricurvum sp.
GGCAGTGAAGTCGGGCGGGAAGGGTGATTCGATCAGGGAGAAAAGTGTTTGCATGCTATTGCTGGGCTTGAGTGTGTTGGATCACTTGGCCGATCGAGTGCGCCCCAGGCGCATAGGATGCCATTGCCGCGCCGGTGATCGACACGAAGACGGCGGTCAGCACAAAGGGCAGGGCGGTACGGCGTACAGCGGATTCGAGCCAGTGCGGCGAGTCGGCGGCCTTGATCCTGCGGTAGAGCGCGTAGGACAGCGCGCCGTCGACCAGCAGCTCCGCGAACAGCATTGGCGCTGCGTAGACCACGTACAGCGAAGCCAGCGCGAGGCCGAGCGCGAAGACGATCACGAGAAGGGGAATCGCGAGTTCGTCGGCGTCGCCCACCGCGCTCGTCGCCTCCGCCAGCGGCGAGGAATCGGATTCGACCGATGCGAACGACGCCGGTGCGTCGAACGATCCGCTGGCGCCGCCCCCGCCGAAGTTGCCGCCGCCACCCTCGAATGCAGGGGCGCAGTCAGTCGATCCGCTCGGCACCAGTCCTGACAGATCGGGGATGTCCACGTAGTCCTCCGCCTTGGTGCGCAGCCACAGCCACAACAGCAAGAGGAAAACGCCATACGCCATCAGTAGCGCCAGCGGATAACGCAGCGCCATGCTGGTGACGTTCAGCTCCAGCATGATGAAGGAAAACAGCAGGCCCGCGCCGCCGGTGAGGCCGACGATCAGACTCATCTGAAAGCGCGGGAAGGCATTCTGTTCGAGTCGTCGCTTGATGTGCAGAATGGCGTGCGAGCGGGTGAGGTGGAGGCGCCTGGGCATTGGAGTGGGTTGTTGGTTAGCTAGTGAGGCTTATCAAGGATATTCGAGCCGGTCCCCTTGGATTCATTGCATTGCAAGACCTGACCCTGATGCACTACGCTGGCAGAGCGTTACTGTAATTAGGCCTGTAGTGATCCTTGATATACAGCTTATTAGTTATGTGTGTCTCAAATGCATCTACAAATAGGTCCACTACTCCCTGAATCTCCTGGGTCTTTTGCCTGAGAACATCACATCTATGTCGCTCTCCAACTGTGATGGGAGATTCTCGACCATGCGCGACCGCATTTCTTTTGTCGACGATTTCATCAACTGTAAATCGGACTCTTGATTCTAGACAGAGCTTCGAGATTCCGAAGCATTTCAACGTTTGTTGTATGGTTTCATGCCAGACATTCTGCAGGTTTGACGAGAACATCGTGTTGTTGAGATCGAAAGCCTCTTCAGCATCGACAGAGCCGAACACCTCCACTGATTTACTGAAGAAGTCTTTATAGCCTGCTGCCTTAAACCCCAGCATTCTCGAATACAGAGAAACAGCATTGAACTCCGTCTTGTAGTGCTTATTCAGCACGGCTTGATCCTTGATCAGCAATATCGCCTGTTCCACTGTTTCGTTTACAACCCTTTCCATCGCAGCATAAAGGTGAACGTAGTACATACCGCGCAACACCTTGATAGCAGGC
>JAUXSZ010000088.1 GCA_030679635.1 Sulfuricurvum sp.
GACGAAGCGCTGTTGCTGAGGCTATGCCGTGGAGCCAAACCGCTGGGTATTTTAAAAGTTTTGTTAATTTCGGAAGCTTAGATGCGGTTGGATTATTCGCCTTTATCTATGCCTTAGTGACAACGATAGCTTTAGTGTACGCTGGAATGTTCGTCGCTTCAAAAGCGCTAAAAGCTGAATTTGGCAAAACATTTTATACACTGGGATATGCCTTTGCACCCCTTTTTATCATAGGGGGATTATCCCATCTATTGCACAGTTTCTTTACACATGAATATGCAGAAATAGCAAATGGTTTTATCTATGGGTTTGGTTTGGATCCCCAAGACGTTGAAAATCTTGCTTCAAGAAAAGAGGGTTGGCTAAAAGTTTTTGAAGCATTCAAATACATTGCGGTTATTTGGGCATTTATACTTATGGTCAAAAGAATTAATCTCTTTGACGCTAGCAAAAAAGCAAAAACAGTGGCTTTTTTCTTTGCGTCATCGCTCATAATTTTTTATCTGTTTATAAATCTTTACAGAGTTTACGTCGTCAAAACGTATGGACAAGGATCTCATTCAAGCCATGTGCACCCTATTGAAAATCATAAGTATGACTACCACCAAAAATAATACTAGTGAAGTAATTTGGATATACATATGAACACCACACAAAAATCATTTATTCTCTCCCTCATTTTCCATGCTATGATGGGGGCTTTAGCATTTTTTGTACTCACTCGGATAAGCACCCCGCCGCCGATGCTAAAAATCCCAATAAATAAAATGATGCTGGTCTCTCTCACTAAACTTCCAGATTCTGTAAAACAACACACACGACAAACCTCATCGCCTCAAATCCTAAAATCACCCCGGCCTCAGCTGCAAAAACCTTTACCCCAAAAAGAGACACTCGTCCCGCCAGCAACCCCTATCATAGCTCCCTCTTCCACCAAAACCGTTGTTGCCGTATCAGCTGTGATTACTTCAGAAACTCCACCCCATTCTGCTACGATCGTAGCCCCTCAATCATATATTACCCCCACTCCGTCACCAATAAAAGCGCAGCCTAAAATCGATCTCTCTGCTGAAAAAAAATCGTTCTTTGCCTCGTTGCGCACGACTATCCAAAACCATCTTCGATACCCAACAGCCGCAAGACGCAGAGGAGTGGAGGGTGATATAGCGGTACGGTTCTCACTTGCAAATGATGGAACAATCAATTCTATATCCATTCAACACGGAGAGGCTGTTTTTCATAACGCGGCTAAAACAGCGGTTGCTGCGGCTTTCGGTATCTATGTACCCAAAAATCTAGCAGACTCTTTGCCGATGGAGATCGAATTGACGTTAGAGTTCAAGCTCAACGGCTAAGACGCACTGTGGTATAATTTTAGTATTACAAAGTCATTTTATTTAAGGTAATTCTTATGCGCCAAACCATTACAGAAAAAATCTTCTCTCAGCACGTAGGTCGTCCCGTTTATGCAGGTGAAATTATCCGCTGTTCAATCGATATGATTATCGGAAACGATATCACTACCCCTATTTCAATCAAAGCGTTTGAGGACTTGGGGGCCACCAAATTGGCTAACCCTGAGGGATTCTCGATTGTTCTCGATCACTTCATCCCTGCCAAAGATATCGCTTCCGCCAATCAGGCACGTATCAGCCGTGACTTTGCCAAAAAATATCAGCTGAAGCACTTCTTCGATGAAAAAGATATGGGGATAGAACATGCTCTTCTCCCTGAAAAAGGGCTTATCGTTCCGGGAGATGTCATCATCGGTGCCGACTCCCATACGTGTACCCACGGTGCATTGGGTGCATTCTCCACAGGGATGGGTTCCACCGACCTCGCCTTTGCCATGGTCACAGGGGGAAACTGGTTCAAAGTCCCCGAGAGCATCAAAGTCGTATTGAGCGGAAAACCGGGTAAATACACCACCGGTAAGGACATCATCCTCGAAGTCATCCGGATGATCGGGGTGGATGGCGCGTTGTACCGCACCCTCGAATTTACCGGCAGCACGATCCCTTTCATCAGCATGGACGATCGCTTCAGTATGTGTAACATGGCAATCGAAGCAGGGGCCAAAAGCGGGATCGTCGCCTACGATGAAATCACTGCAGAGTTTTTGAGCGACAAGCCTCTCGCCCGCGAGCCGAGACTTCATTATTCGGATGAAGATGCAACCTACGTCCAGGTGCTTGAAATCGACGTCGCCAATCTCGAGCCCGTCATCGCGTATCCGTTTTTACCTTCTAACGGACACAGCCTTACCCAAGCCGTTAAAGACCATATCAAAATCGATCAAGCATTTATCGGAAGCTGTACCAACGGCCGCCTAAGTGACTTAAAAATCGCCGCAGAAATTCTCAAAGGCAAACGAGTCCACCCCGATGTCCGTCTTATTGTCACCCCGGGTACGCAGCGTATTGCCCGAGAAGCCACCAAGGCAGGCTATATGGACATCATCATCGATGCGGGAGGTGTTGTCTCCAATCCGACATGCGGTGCTTGTTTAGGTGGATACATGGGAATTTTAGGAGATAATGAAGTCGCCGTTTCAACCACCAACCGCAACTTCGTCGGACGGATGGGCTCACGCAGCTCAAAAGTCTATCTCTCCAACTCAGCCGTCGCAGCAGCCTCTGCAATTACAGGATACATCGCCGATCCTGATTCTATCATTCGCTAACATGCTGTTCGACCTCCCCTGTATCCTCTTTGCAGGGGGAAAAAGCTCCCGTATGGGCTCCGACAAGTCCCTTCTCCCCTTTGGCGGTTATCCCACTCTCGCACAATACCAATACGAACGTTTATCCAAAC
>JAUXSZ010000089.1 GCA_030679635.1 Sulfuricurvum sp.
ATTTGGAGTCGGTATTTTGCGACAAAGCTCATTGTCCTTATTATGATAGGATCGATTACGCTACTGATAGCTTTTCATCATTTTTCATTGAGTAATATCAATATTTTTGCGCGCTACTTCCTCGGCGTTCCGGGAATTTTCTTGACCGCTTATATCTTTTCCCATCCATTCTACCTCGTCCAAGGATCAGCTTATGCCTCCGTGAAACGGTGTACCTATACCCTTGCACTCACTTTTTTCATTTACGGTATCCTCGCAGGTATCATTGTCCCCACCGGAGATTTTTTTCCGGCATCCGTTCTCAATGCCGAAGCGTTTCAATCTTTGACCGGATTACCAATTCAGTTCTTTCGAGCCTTGTGCGCCATGGCTGCAGGCTACGCTATTACTAAAATTCTTCAACTTTTTAAGCATCAAACGGACTTCCACCTCCTTAAACTTTCCAAGGCTCTTGAAGAAAGCGGAGATACCGTCGTGATTACCGATCTAGAGGGGACAATTGAGTATGTCAACCGTACCTTTGAACAGCAATCAGGATATTTAGCTCAGGAAGTTATCGGCAAAAACCCAAATATTCTCCGCTCCGGAGAACATCAGAACTTCTTTTATGAACAGCTGTGGCAAACGATTCTTTCAGGGGAAACCTATCGGGGTGTCATTACCAACAAACGCAAAGACACAACGCTTTACCATGAATTCAAAACCATCGTTCCGCTGAAAAACAAGCGCGGAAAGCTCAGTAATTTCATCTCTACGGGCAAAGACATCACTTCGCGAATCCTCTTTGAACATGAACTGGAAAAAACTGCGGCTACCGATCCTCTGACCGGTGCGGCAAACCGGTTGCAGTGTGACAGATGGCTTAAATCAGCAACCGATCAGGCCCGAGTATTTAATACACCGATTGCGCTAATACTCTTTGATATCGACGACTTCAAAAAAGTTAACGATACCTTTGGGCATAACGCGGGAGATTCTGTCCTGATACAGATCGCAGAGATCGTCCATACAATGGTACGCAACAGCGACATCTTCGCACGATGGGGTGGAGAGGAGTTTGTTATTTTGCAAATTGACACCCCATTTGAGGGGACAATCACCTTCGCGGAGCGACTCAGAAAAAAGATTGAGCACTCAACTTTCAAAGATATCTGTCCAATAACGGTTAGTCTGGGTGTAGCACAGTACGATGGAGTTGAAAGTATCGAGTCCTTCATCAAAAAGGCAGATGATGCCATGTATGAAGCAAAAAAACAGGGGAAAAACAGGGTTGTGGTTGACAGAGGATAATCGCTTAATTACGCTATTCGATACATCAGCCCCATATTGCTCGTCTCAAACCCAAACGTGCGGTACAAAGCGATAGCCGTGTGATTGCGCATATCGGCTCCGAGAGAAAGACGCGCATAGCCCAAATCTTCTGATGTGTGAATCATTGCTTTCAATAGCATCCCACCGATTCCCATGCGTCGAAAATCACGTGTAACGATCATATCCTCGATTAATCCGACTTTCCCTCCAACAGCCGTAGAGATGAAACACTGCATCGACACCATCCCAACCACGCAATGATCCATTTGCGCTACCAATACTGTCGAATAAGAAGTTTCAAGAAGCAGTTGCAATCCCAAAATCTGTGTGTCCCTATCGATGACAAAATCATCTTCTATCGAAAAAAGCTCTGCCAGCAGTCCCGCCATGTGTTTCACGTCATCATTCTGTGCTGTGCGGATAATAATCTTACCGACCACTCTTCATCCTCTCAAGGATTTTGCCCAGTTTATCATGACGTAGTTGTATCAGACGATCAATCTCATCGTAGTCGAAATTGCCAAAATAGGCCATGTCAAAAAGTCTGGTAATGGCTGCGCGGCAACAGCTCTTATCACACTCGGTAACAAGTTTTTTTGCTTTTTTATACGGGAGCGAGGTTTCTTGAAATATTTTGATTGCTTCGGCTACGGTCTTGCCGCCGCATTCACATATTTCCTGTGTTAAAACTTCTTCTATAGTAGGCATAAAAGCCTCCTTTACAGAGAATGCTCTGCTTTGTAGCTGTTTGCTTTTTCGACTGCAAGGTACAGTTTTTCAGCCAGTTCAGGCATTTTTACATGATTACTCCAAACCGTATCCTCGACAATATCGTGGATTTCAGAGGCGATTTCAATCGCCAAACGTTTCAGTTTTGCCAGCTCTTTTTTGTGTTCTGCTTCGGTCATTGTTGACTCCTTATTTTTAGTTCAAATGCAATTTTTATTCATAATGAAAATGCGTAAATGTTTTCAAACTTTACATTACGAGATTCGCCGTATGTCATATGCAAAAACGTCCCTTTTTGTTGAAAATGATACCGTTCAAACAGCTCAACAGCCCGTTTATTTCCCAGAGGAACATCGGCAAGGACTTTTTTTAATCCCCGAAAATAGAGAACCCCCTGCATCATTTTCTCCGCTTCCTCGTCAAACCCCTCGCGGCACTGCCACGGACCCAGATACACACCACGCGCATTAATGACGCTGGAGTGTTGAAAAGAGTTTGGGAGTGCAAATTTCAGCGAGCTGTTACGCTCCATCTCATCGAGGATAAAATGCATACGGTTTTCACCGAATGTCTCAAAATCGATTTTGCGCATAATTGCATCGAAATTCCCCCCATCCAGTTCCTTGGCCTGAGCATTGGTAAAACTAAAGGGGGGCACTTTCCCGACATTGAGATATCGCCCTACTTCCATGACCGACTTAAAACCATTTTGCTCAAAAAAACTCTGCAATTGCGAGTGAGCATGCAGATAGATAGAGGGGTGTTCCTCTTTGAGAACTCCGAAGAGCGTCTTGAATAACCGTCTGCCGATCCCCTGTTTCTGATGCGTTGGTTTCACCATAAAATATTTGATCATCGCGGAGGATTCAAACTCTATGGCCATGACCGCCCCCACAAGCATCCCATCTTCATACGCACCGTAGCACAGATGGGGAGCGTGCATCATCATCAGCTTTACATGATAACCGTCGAGCAGCCAGCCGGTCTCTTCGGCAATTTTTACGAGTTCAGGAACATCGACAAACTTTAGCCACCCTATATACATGCTGCATCCTGATAGAGAGATTTGAGTTCATACGATTCGAGCACCCGTTTACGCGAGGTGACGATTTCCCGAATTTTCGGGAGGAGGTCACTGAGGATTCCGTTATCGGCCATGATCCCCATTTTTTTGAGATGGTATCGTATCGTCGCACTTCCCGAATGTTTGCCGATAGGATAAGAGCTCTCCTGCCCAACCTCATGCGCTTCATACGGTTCATAGGCATGGGAATCTTTCATCATCCCGTCCGCATGTATGCCGCTCTCGTGGGCGAATATACGCTCACCCACGATAGGAGCATTGGTGGCGAGGGTCATGTTGGCAGCACTGGCTACCGTCCCAACCAAATTTCGGATCAGGAGAGGATCGATGGGGCGTGCCTCACCGTACAGATGTTTCAATGCCATGAGAATCTGTTCAAATGAAGCATTACCCGCTCGTTCACCTAATCCCATCACGGTGGTGTTCATACTGATCGCTCCCGCATCAATACCGCTCAGAGCATTCGCATTGGCAAGTCCAAAATCGTTGTGGGTGTGCATTTCAATCGGGAGGATATTTAAATCACACAGTGACTTGATTGCACTATAG
>JAUXSZ010000096.1 GCA_030679635.1 Sulfuricurvum sp.
AAAATATCCAGTATTTCGTTATCATTAAGCCCCTTCATCGGAACCATGTTGGCCTTGACTCGAAATCCGACTTTTAGCGCTTCTTCAACCCCTTCTAACACATTTTTGAGGACGTCTTTTTTGGCGATTTTTTCAGCAATCTCAGGTTTTAGGGAATCAATGGAGACATTAATACGGTGAAGTCCCGCATCGTAGAGTTTTTGAGCTGCCCCTTTGAGTAAAAAGGCGTTGGTTGTCATCGCCAAATCAATGTCATTCTTATAATCATGTATGAGTTTAATAAATTTATCAAGATCTTCACGTAGGAGTGGTTCACCGCCCGTAATACGGATTTTTTTAACCCCTTCATCAATAGCGACTTTCATGAATTCAAACAACTCTTCAAAACTGAGAAGATTCTCTTTGGGAACCCATGAAAAAGGTTTTTCAGGCATGCAGTACTGACATCGAAAATTACACCGCTCCGTCACCGAAACTCGTAAATAATCAACCGTTCTTCCGTAACTATCTACTAACACATTCATCCTTGCCGTTTGCTCATTGTGTGCGATAGTATCTAAAAGTAGTTTGGAGTTTTATTTAGCGAAGAAGTTAAACCCCAGGCGGGGTATATTAAAGTATATTACCAGCCGCGAACGACTGCATGGCAAGAGCCGCATGCATTGATAATTTCAGAGTATGATTGATGGGCTTTAGAAAATTGTTTTTTATCCAAAGATTTCAATAAATCTGCAGAAGCATTATCTATCCGTTTCGATGCATTAAACGCAATATTGCTCATGTGCTTTTTATCTTTAGGAAGATACTTTTTGGTTTCTTCACTATTATGAAAGAGGGCATTGGCCTTATGAATTTCCGCAACCCCTTCTTTGATCAATACAGGATTATTATAAAGGAATCCTTTTTGGACATTGCTCAAACCATTTTCCATTTGACTCATGTTAATTGCTAGCGTATTATTCGCCATCGCCATACTGCTTAAGAGCATTGTCAAGGCCAAGCCAGTGATTACTTTCATTATTACTCCTCTTTAAAGTACACCTTAGTGTACTTTTTTCCAAATTTGACGTTTCCACAGATAGGCTAGCAAAGCAAAAACAACCATGTATCCCATAACCCAAAGGCCAACGGTTTCACGTTCTTCTTTTTTAGAATCGCCGATCTCTTCCATGTACGCAATCACTTCTTCTTGTGCTTTTTCGGTCAAACCGACGCGTGGCATTGCCGTCCCTTTGATCAATACTTGGGGATTGTTAATGAAGCTGTGCAAATAATGTTCGCCACGACTTTTGATATGCTGTGACAAGTCAGGCGGTGTTACCCCCATGTAAGTTTTCAATGCATCCGCAGGCGTTGTAGCCTCAAGCGTTCCGTATTTCATGCTGTGACATCGTCCGCATGCCGCTTTAAATGTTATTGCATGTCCCACTTTGTCATCGAGTACTTTAGGAGCAATAGATTGCAGATAGACAACAATGTCCATAATATCCTGTTGGCTCATCCAGTTATATGCCGGCATTGGGAATGTTTTTGCTCCGCCCACTGGGTATTTGTGCTCAAGGTGCAAAGCACTCACCGGATCGAAAATGAAGTTTGCCAAGAAATTTTTATCGTAAATACGCCCTGCATGGCTCAAGTCAGGAGGAGTGACACCATACGCTGCTGCCGCATCTGCATTGGGCATGAGTTGTAAATGACCCACTTTTTCAATCGCGTGACATGCAATACAGTTAGCTTCTACGAGGACTTTCCCGTTGGCACCATTTCCTTTGATCGACGTATCGACGTTCTTAAGATCGTCAAAATTAAAGTTAGCCGGAGCCACTTCCGGGTGCATTACGCTGTGTGCATAGGGCTCAATACCGTAATAAAGGACACCAACGAGGACGACAAGAACTGCTAATATTTTAAATTCTTTCATATTATTGTCCTTTCACTTTTTTGGCTTCCGCTGCAGTAATAAACGGAAGAGCAATAAATAAGATTAAGAAAGCCGACGATGCTCCAAAACCTACCCATGCATTGGCACCCGTCGGAGGTAATTTACCAAACAACGTCAACACCATCAAGTCCGCAATCAGCAACCAAAACCAATACTTGAAGTAGGGACGCTGATTTGCCGGCTTCACCATCGGTGAACGATCCAACCAAGGGAGAACCAAGAAAATTGCATTCGCAAATCCAAACGCCATAAGCCCTAAAGATTTTCCAGAAACACCGGCAATTTCAAAGAACCATCCGCGTAGTACTTCGTAACTCCACAAGAAATACCACTCAGGGTAAATGTGTGCCGGCGTTTTTAGATTATCCGCTTTATCGAAGTTAACCGGATCCATCGCAAAGCCGTAATGAAAGAAAACCAAATAGAAAAAGAAAACCAAAAAGACGCCCAGTACAAAAATATCTTTGGACAAAAAGACAGGCCAAAATGGGATAACTTTGGATTCTTTGTGTTTTCCTTCCTGATATTTCTCAGCTTCTGCATCGAAATCGAAAAACTCACCCTCTTCGTTATTCACGTGAGGGAATCGAAGCGCATAAAAGTGAAGGACAATCGCACCGATAATCGCCAAAGGGATCAATAATACGTGAAGCATGAAGAAGCGTGTCAATGTTGAATCGGCAACGTAAAAGTTACCACGAATCCATACCACTAAATCTCCGCCGATCAAAGGAATACCGCCGAAAATTTCGGTAATAACGTACGCCGCCCAGTAGCTCATTTGACCCCATGGCAGCATGTATCCGCTAAATCCTTCAGCCGAAAAAAGCATAAACAGGATCATTCCGCTGATCCAGATCATTTCGCGCCCACGCTTGTAGGAACCGTAATAAATACCGGTAAACATATGGATATAAATAATCAAAAAGATGACAGAGGCACCAACAGCATGGATATGTCTGAAGAGCCAGCCATAGCCTACTTCTTGCATTATCGTATAGTTAACACTGTCAAATGCCATGTTAATATCCGGTTTATAGTACATAAGGAGGAAAATTCCTGAGATGAGCAATATGGCAAACATCACCGTAAGCAGTACCCCCATAGCCCATAAAAAATTGATATTTTTAGGAATCCAGTACTCTGTCATCATCACTTTTGCGAATTTGACAACACCAAGCCGTTGATCGAACCATTCGAGCATCGAATCTGCTTTTTTAAATTCTGCCATTGTCTGTTCCTTACGCTTTCGCCATCATAGCTTTGTATTCCGGACCTTCTTCGCCCAGTACAAGTGTTACGCCATCAAGTTTGAATGGAGGGACATCAAGAGGTCGTGGCGGAGGGCCAAAGGTATTTTTACCGTCAGCACTGTATTCTCCTCCATGACAGGCACACTTAAACAGTTTTGTATCCCCTTCATAGCCTGGAATACAGCCCAAATGGGTACACAATCCGATCATGACTGAAAAGTAAGAATCACCGATCTTGACGCTTCTCCCGTCTGTCGGTTTCATGTCGTCGCTGTATTTGAGAACAAAAATTGGCTTGCCTCGCCAGACAACGATCTCTAGTTTATTGGCTTCCAAGCCCGACACGTCCACTGTTGTAAATCCAGCCGACATGACGCTAGGAAGGGGGTCCCATGTTTTTTTCATCGCAATAAGCGATGCAATTCCCCCAACCGCGGCGACGGCACCAAAGGCTTTACCCACGAACCCTCTTCTGCTTTCATCCATCATAATGATCTCTCTTAAGTTAAAAATTTAATCCCTTATCATAAGGGAAAAAGGTTTAACTTACCCTAAATCAAAGGCTTTTTTAACAAATTCAATAATTTTGTGATCCGAATGTGACAACTTCCCATAAACAACCCCGGGAAGGGACTCTATCGCACTCGAGAGCGATGCCGCATCGTATCCCTGAATAATCGGCACATTAAGGGTTTCAAAAAACGGGATAAAATCGCTTGCATAATCGGGACGCTGGAGATAAATAGGATGCCCTCCCCCTGCTAAATTTTGCAAAACTGCCATTGGCGATGCGGTGATCAAAACATCGGTAGTGCGAATCACCTCATCGTACTCGTCGGAGTCATGGATGGTTTTAAAACTCTTTCTGAGAACATTTTCATACCCTAAAAAATGGTAAAAACCCATGAGCAAATCCATTCCAAAGGGGGCAAACATCTCTTGGTGTATTTCCAAAT
>JAUXSZ010000102.1 GCA_030679635.1 Sulfuricurvum sp.
AACTCACTGGAGCCTCCCCCTACATCGACACTAATAGCATCCATAGGTGGAAGTAAGTTGGCGCATGCCATACCGCCTAAATAGGCCTCACGTTCACCATCAATAACTTTGATGCTGAGAGCATGCTCTCTTCGGATGCGGGCAATGAATTCTGAGGCATTGGGAGCATCACGTAGAGCAGAGGTAGCGACACAGAGAATTTTACGTGCTTTAAAAGAGCGTGCAATCAGGAGAAATTCACCCAGCGCGCTAGCAGTGCGGTCCATAGCGAATTGATGGAGATGCCCGCTGTTGGTATACGCATTTTCACTCAGTCGGACGGAACTTTTTACTTCATGAATAATGTGAAAAGCAAAACGGCTACTCTTTTGAACAACCGCCATGCGCATTGAGTTGGACCCAATGTCGATAATGGCGGTGCAATGCGCCATCTATTCTTCTTCTTCTGTCAGCTGCTTAAACTTGTAGAGAAGCTCCTGTGTCGTTTCGACGTTCTCTTTGTCAGGAATAATACAATCGACCGGGCACACAGGGATACACGCAGGCTCATCGTACAATCCTACGCATTCTGTACAGCGATCCGGATCAATGATATAAATAGGGTCACCCTCTTCGATAGCATCCATCGGACACTCTTCACGACATGCATCACATGCGATACATTCATCCGTAATGATTAGTGGCATAGTTAAACCTTGATAGTAATATAGGATAATGGGCGATTTATATCCAATTCTACCTTAATAGGAGTTTTTTATTTGCGTTGAGGCAATAAACAGTAGAGTTTGGCTGGCAAAACAAGCCTTGCAACGGTCCCATCAACACCGTCTGTACGATTGGTAATACTGATGTCTGCTCCGATGGCTTCGGCGGCACTTTTGGCTAAAAAGAGTCCTAATCCGACCCCGGATTTATTCCCTTGACGTTTAAACGGCGCAAAGAGATCCATCGTCTCATCGACGCCGCACCCCTCATCGATGACTTCAACAATGATGTCCGTGTTACGGAGATAACTTTGGAAAATGATAGTTTTCCCTACGGGAGTGAATTTCATCGCATTCTGCAAGAAGTTTTGCAATATTTGATTGAGAAGGGTGACCTGCAAGACGGCGGTGAAGCTCTCCGGTTCAAAGTGCGTTTTGAGTATTTTGTTTTCACTGCGCGTTAAGAGGAAAAAATCCCCTTCCCATTTTTTGAGGATTTGGATGATGTCGGCTTCGGTAGGCATTTCAAGCTGTGCCCCCTCTTGACGGCCGATATTGAGAATATCGCTGACGATTTTATTCATCTCATCGACACTTTGATTGGTGATACGGATGGCTTCAATGTACTCTTCGCTGCTACGCTTTTTAATCAACGTAACCTGGTTCTTGAGCTTGATAACGGCAAGAGGCGTTTTGAGCTCGTGGGCAGCTCCGATAAAAAGCTCTTTTTGGTATTTGACAAAGTTTTGAATCCGTCCCATGAGTCGATTGAGTGTTTCGCCAAGAGGCTCGAACTCCTCTGGAAGTTGATCCACTTTGATAGGGCGTAGCAGGTGCTCGTTCATGTTGGCGAGCCTTCTTGTCAGTGCGCTGACAGGGGCAATCAGCATCTTTGAAAAAGCGATAGCATAGAGGATAATAACAATAAACCCAAAGACGTTGATGATGAAAATAGACTTTAGAATTTTTTGGAGAAGAGATTTGGTCGCAGTGATGTCACGGCTTATTTTTAGATAGGTTGAGTGCTCAAAATCAAACGGGTAAATGAGGGTCAAGGTTGTCGTTTTATCACGATTTGTTGTTTCAATAAAATCAAGCAGCCCTTCACTTTTTTTGAGGGTGATCAGATCAATATTTAATCCTAATGATGGGTCGGAATCGTTTTGCTGCAGGGTTGTTAGAGACTTAGAAGCGCAAATATTTTGTGCTCTGGTAATGAGTTCGGATTGTTTTTCATCGTAAATAGATTGTTTAATAAAAAGATACAGAAAGGAGGAAAAAAGGAGAACGAGTGCCGCCGAAGCGACAATCAGCTGGAATAAAAAACGGCGTCTTATACTTCTTTTGGAAAACAAAAGCGGTATCCTCGTCGGCGGACGGTTTCAATAGTTGTGATGCCGAGTGGTTTGTCCATTTTTTGACGAATCTGATTGATAGCAACTTCGATAACGTTAGGGGTAACGAGCTCAGGCTCTTTCCAGATAGCATCGAGCAATTGCTCTTTAGAAACAATTTGATCGCGGTGACGTGCAAGGTGAGTCAAAACTTCAAACGGTTTCCCTTTGAGCTCGATCTCTTTTTCTTTGTAGATGATTTTCTCTTCTTCAGGGTTGATGATGAGATCATCGATTTCGATGATGTTGCTTCCGCCAAAACGCAAACGCGCTTCGATACGGGCAATAAGGACATCAAAATCAAACGGCTTACGGATATAATCGTCAGCACCTGCTCTTAGAGCATCGATTTCGCTTTGATTGTCGTCACGGGCAGAGAGAACAACAACTACTGTTTTTGGGGTATTGGATTTGATATCCGGAATGATGTCGACGCTGTTTCCGTCAGGAAGCATCCAGTCCATCAAAATCAGGTCATAATTACGGATATCGAGATAATACTCGCCGTCTTTTAGGGTCTCAACAACATCACTTTGGTAACCAAACTCTTTTAAACCTTCTGAAAGGGTTTTATTAAGGGTTACTTCGTCTTCAATGATTAGAATGCGCATTTACGTTCCTCGGAGCGAAATTTTGATGAAATTATAACATAGTTTTAGAAAATCTTAAAGTTTTATTCAATTTTCTTTAAAAAATGAAATAGGATTCAACACTAACGGTGCTTATTAGAGGTAAAGCATTTTCCCCAAATGGGGAAGGGGAGGTTATTGTGCAGGATTAGGGATGATTTTAATTTCAACACGTCGGTTGGCTTCACGCCC
>JAUXSZ010000113.1 GCA_030679635.1 Sulfuricurvum sp.
AAATATTGACAAAATTCATCAACAAAATTATGTGGGATGGAAAGAAAAGTACTGCTGAAAAAATCATGTACAGTGCATTGGATATCATTGCATCACGTGGTGAAAAAACAGGTATCGAAAAATTTAGATTTTTGAAGACGATGTAGATGAACTTTCCCTAAAGTGGACTTTCCCCGCCTTCGCGGGAACATCGAAGAGGTACTTGTGCCTTATAGGGTATGACGAAGTAACTGAGTATTCATGGTTCAACAAGCTCGCCACGAACGGAAAAGATAGATTCCTTAGACTCTTAAAATCCAATTTCTCTTAGTGCGGCTTTTTGTAAAAACGCCGAACGGCTCAAATGTAACGGCTCTATATAACTATCGATTTTCTTCACCAAATTTTCAGGCATAGAGATATTTATTCTCAAACTTTTTTCTGCGCTATGAGGTTCAGATATACTATCTCCATGGCTTAGTGCTACTTCTACAAAAGCAGCAAAAGCATTTTGTGCCGATTCTATCGCTTCGGTAGCACTCTCACCGTCTCCCATGACCCCTTTGAAATCTTTATAATAGGCAAACCATCCATCCCCATCTTCGGGACTCACTTTTTTAATGATAATCTCATAATCAAGATTCATATAATACGCTAAGTTTTTCATTTGGATTCTCCCAATATTTCTAACACATGTTTGACGTAAATCGCTTTGATAGGTTTATGATACGGAATGACGATGCTTACCCTCTTCTCTTTACGAAAAACAAAGTGACTTCCACCGCTGTTATGACAAATGTATCCATGATCTTCCAAAAGTTTTTTAATATCCTCAAAAGGGACGTTTTTGGGATTGTTTTTCATGGCTTTAATCAGTTTGTCTTTTTTGCTCATCGTCCAATCCTTTGATTACACAATCTTACACAACAATATATTAAATTAATATTAGAAAATTTACGAAGGATGAAGCACTTTAGAATTGAAGTAGAAAGAAATTGCTCATAAAAAAGCTGGATTCCCGCTATCGCGGGAATGACAGGAGTGTGGAGATTATTCGCCGAAAACGATCGTTTGATCTTTATAGATACCCGTACCGACCGGAATCGTACGACCGATTATGACGTTCTCTTTAAGATCGGTCAAGTCGTCGATTTTAGCAGATACCGCAGCTTCCGTCAATACTTTGGTTGTATCTTGGAACGATGCGGCTGAGATAATAGAGTCAGCACTCACCGATGCACGGGTAATACCGACGAGGTATGGTTCCGCGATCGCTGGCTCTCCGCCTAGACGAAGAATTTTTTCATTTTCTATTTTAAATTGTACTTTTGAAACAACATCGCCTTCGATGAATTTTGTATCACCTGAACGAAGAATTTTGATCTGACGTAACATTTGAGTAAAGATAACCTCAATATGCTTATCCGCAATATTAACCCCTTGACGGCGATAAACTTGCTGTACTTCACTGACAAGATAATTATAGAGAGCCTTGACACCCAAGATTCTCAAAATTTCGTGGGAGCTTAGAACACCGTCTGTCAAACGCTCACCGGCGTGAACGAACTCACCCGCGTGTACCATTGCGGTAAGATTTTTATCGACAAAGTACTCTTTGACCATGCCGTTTTCAGACGTGATCAAAATACGCTCTTTACCACGAAGCGGTTTACCGAAGCTCACCACACCGTCAAGTTCAGCGATCAATGCAATCTCTTTAGGTTTACGTGCTTCAAATAACTCAGATACACGCGGAAGACCCCCGGTGATATCGCGTGATTTTTGTAGTGCTTTTGGCGTTCTGGCCAAAATATCAGCCACTTTTACTTCTGCACGGTCTTGTGCAAAAATAGCGGTCTTTGGATCAACAGAATAACGGATAATTGAACCGTCTGCTGCTGCGAGAACGATCGCAGGCTTGTATTCAGGAGCAACATACTCATTGATCATCAAACGTGTTTTACCCGTCAGTTCGTCGAATTGCTCTGATGCCGTAACCCCTGGAATAATATCTTCGAAAGAGATAACACCGTTTGTTTCTGAGATGATCGGATTCGAATACGGATCCCACTCAGCAATAACAACCGACTCTTCTTTTACCGGTTTGGCAATAAGAGTATCGGCTTTTACCGCTTCATTATCGTTAATCTCAATGACAGATCCACGTGCGATATAGTGACGAATTGCTTCACGATCTTCACTGTCAGCAACGACGGCGAAAAGACCTTTCTCTTCTACGATGTAGCCTTTAGTAATTTCGTGATGACGCTCTAGATAGTCACCTTTGAGAAGGTAATACTTGATTGCCCCTTTCTCTTTTGCAAAAATCTTTTGCGTAATCGGCGCACCGTCTTTGACAAGGATTTCGGAAGCATAAGGGATACGGTTAGGAACATTCCATCCGTCTTTGATGGTCTCAACGACAGACTCATCCGCTTTTACCTGTGCTCCATTTTCATATGGAAGGTAGAATTTACCCTCAATTTTACCACTTACCCCTGCCAATTCATTTGCTTTGGCTACTTCGTTCTTACGCAAAGTGTAACGTTGAGTTTGTGACTCTCCCTTAACACTAACGATAATTTCATCGTGAATCGTTTGAATCTCAACAGTACCCGCAAATGGTGCTTTTATTTTTGGTTCAACCAAAAGAATCGCTGCATTACGGCGATTAGCAACAACTTGTTTACCCTCTTTAGACAGGTATGTTTTCATGTTATAGTAACGGATGAAACCTTCTTTAGTAGCAACAACTTGACGCTCTTCCCTTGTACTAGACGCCGTACCCCCAACGTGGAAGGTACGAAGGGTCAACTGTGTACCCGGCTCACCGATAGACTGAGCTGCGATAATACCGACCGCTTCCCCGCGTCTAACAATTTCGCCCGTACCCAAGTTTAGACCGTAACACAATGCACAGACACCGTGTTCCGATTTACAGGTTGTCGGAGTACGAATATGGGCCGCTCTGATACCTGCTTCTACGATTTTAGAGGCTTTGATCTCATCAATCAATGTCCCCTCAGAATAGAGGATTTCATTGGTGATAGGATCGATCGCATCTTCCGCCAAAACACGACCGTAAATACGGTCTTCTAGCGGTTCAATCAATTCATTACCCACAGAGATATCGGTGAGCTCGATCCCTTCGTGTGTCCCACAATCGTGTTCTACAATTTTAACATTTTGCGCAACGTCTACGAGTTTACGCGTCAAATAACCCGCATTCGCCGTTTTAAGTGCCGTATCCGCAAGACCTTTACGCGCTCCGTGAGTCGAAATAAAGTACTCAAGAACGTTCAAACCTTCTTTAAAGTTTGAAATAATCGGTGTTTCAATAATTGAACCATCCGGTTTTGCCATAAGTCCACGCATACCGGCAAGCTGACGGATTTGCGCAGCAGATCCACGTGCACCGGAGTCAGCCATCATAAAGATCGAATTGAATCCATCTTTGTCCGCCTGAATCAAGTCCATCATTCCACTAGCAACGGTGTTATTGGTATCTGTCCAAACGTCGATGATTTTATTGTAGCGCTCTTGTTCTGTCAGAAGTCCCGCTTCGAATTGCTTTTGGATCTCTTTAACACGGTTCTTTGACGCTACGATAAGCGCTTCTTTTTCCTTAGGGATGATAATGTCCGTAATAGAAATAGAGACACCTGACTTGGTTGCGTAATGGAAACCAAGATCTTTCAAATTATCCAAGAAGCCAGCAGTGATGGCAATACCGCCGTGCTTGTTAACGTAGTCAACAAGGATAGAGATATTTTTCTTTTTCATCATAACGTTCCAAAGCTCAACAGGAACGAAATCTGGCAAAATATCTTTTAGAATCATACGACCGGCCGTTGTGTGGATCATGCGACCATCAACACGGGTACGTACTTTTGCATGCAAATCAAGCGCATTATGTTCAATCGCGATCATAACTTCATCAACATTGCTGAAAAGTTTATTCGATCCCTTCACTTCATTCTTGCCCAATGTTAGGTAGTAAAGACCCAAGACCATATCCTGTGAAGGAGTTGCGATCGCTTTACCCGATGCCGGAAGCAAGATGTTCATAGAAGAGAGCATCAATACTTTACACTCCGCAATCGCTTCCGCGCCCAATGGAACGTGAACCGCCATTTGGTCACCGTCAAAGTCGGCATTAAAGGCAGCACAAACGAGCGGGTGCAATTGGATTGCTTTACCGTCGATGAGTTTCGGATGAAACGCTTGAATCGAGAGTTTGTGTAGCGTAGGAGCACGGTTCAACATGATCGGATAACCGTCAACGATTTCTGCTAAACATTCCCAAACTTCATTGGTTTTTTCATCGATCATTTTCTTCGCCGCTTTTACGGTGGTTGCATACCCTTTGTCTTCGAGCTTTGCAATCAAATGCGGTTTGAAAAGTTCGAGAGCCATCAGTTTCGGAAGACCGCACTGGTCCATACGTAGACTCGGTCCTACTACGATAACCGAACGGCCCGAGAAGTCAACACGCTTACCAAGAAGATTCTGACGGAAACGTCCTTGCTTCCCTTTGATAATCTCAGAAAGAGATTTCAATGGACGCTTGTTCGCACCTTTAACGGCATTTGCACGTCGACCGTTGTCAAACAGCGCATCGACAGCTTCTTGCAGCATCCGCTTTTCGTTGCGAACAATAATTTCCGGTGCTTCAAGCTCAATAAGACGCTTCAAACGTTGGTTACGGTTGATAACACGACGATAAAGGTCATTGACATCGGATACCGCGAACTTGCCGCCGTCAAGGCTGACCAACGGACGAAGCTCAGGAGGCAATACCGGGAGGGCCGTTAGCATCATCCATGCAGGGTTGTTACCGGAATTCAAAAACGATTCAATAACCTTAAGACGCTTGATAATTGTTTTACGTTTTGCTTCGGAGTTTGTCTTTTTGACATCCTCTTTTAACGCTGAAAAGAGGTCAACAAGATCCAGTTCATCCAAAAGATCGCGAGCCGCTTGTCCGCCCATTTCTGCAACAAAACCACTCTCTCCATAGCGCTGTACCAAGGTACGGTACTGCTCTTCGTTCAATACGTCGTATTTAAGTACCGGTGATGTTTGAGCACCGTCATAGTGTGCTTCTCCGCCGCTTTTAACGATGTACGCTTCATAATACAATACGCGCTCAAGGTCTTTCATTTTGACACCAAGAAGGGTACCGATACGACTTGGAAGG
>JAUXSZ010000125.1 GCA_030679635.1 Sulfuricurvum sp.
AGCCATTCCGGTATTGTCATTTGAGAGTAATCCAATGAGGCTCTTTTTGGTTTGATCGATCCATGTGTGCATCCAGCCGTGCAGTTGTGCGTATTGCTTTGTGGTCAGTGAACGAAGATGATCATATTCAAGCAAGGCAATCGTCTCAAATTCACCGGCAATCATCTCTTTTTCAAAATCGGCATTCAGGGCAATTTCACGAAGAGGGAAAAAGATTTTTTGGGGAGTGATGGTTGCATTGTCTAAATGGAGTTTCAGTGTGATGACGCCGTTCTGACTGCAAAAGCGGGCATAAGTCAGCTGAAAATTCTGCTCTAACAACCTCCGTTTGAGGGCGACATGCAGTTCTTGGGCATTGACGATAATGGCCGTCGCGTCCAGCGCATCATCGGTAACCACTCCGCGGATGATAGCTGCGCCTTGCAGAAGCTCAAACGTGAGTTGATTGTCGTGAATCGAGTAGGTAAGGTGCTTTGATCCGGATCTATGCGTTAGCGATAAGAGAAAATATTCATACCCTTTTATCCGCTCCCCTGCTATAAACGCATTTGAGGCTTGATCAAAAAGCTCATGTTCTTTAGGATTAGGCAGCGCATGAACCCCTTTCCCGTATTTTGGAATATTGGGTGTTATCGGCGGATACAGCCATCTGCGGAAGAGCGACAAGAGCTTCAAGCGGTTCCTTTGGATAATGATTTATGATGGTTCAAGTGTAATCAAAGCAACCTTAAAGCGACAATAAAGTACAATACATGCAATATCATGAGGGGGTTGTATGGGTTACAAACGTGTGTTAGTTAAGTTCTCCGGTGAAGCATTGGCTGGTGAAAACGGTTATGGTATCGATACAAAAATCCTCAAATTCATTGCTACTGAAATCAAAACACTTATCGATGCGAGCATCGAAGTAGGAATTGTTATCGGAGGCGGGAATATTATTCGCGGAGTTACTGCGGCGCAAGACGGAATTATTCGCCGAACGTCGGGTGATTACATGGGGATGCTAGCCACGGTTATCAATGCAATCGCAGTACAAGAAGCATGTGAACACGAGGGAATGCTCGTTCGGGTTCAAAGCGCCATTAAAATGGAACAAATCGCGGAAGCCTTTATCGTCCGCCGTGCAACACGCCACCTCGAACGCGGACGTGTCGTTGTTTTTGCAGCCGGTACGGGAAACCCTTTCTTCACGACCGATACGGCAGCAACGCTTCGTGCGGTTGAAATCGGTGCGGAAGTGATCATTAAAGCGACAAAAGTTGATGGTGTCTATACTAAAGATCCGAAAAAATTTGCGGATGCTGTAAAGATTCCATCTCTTGGATACGAGCAAGCGATGGATGATCATATCAAGGTCATGGACGATACCTCGATTGCTTTAGCAAAAGAGAATCAATTGCCGATCATTGTGTGTGATATGTTTACGCCGGGAAATCTTCTCAAAATCATTCAGGGTGACTTAACAAGTTGCTCTATCGTACAATAAACCACAAAGGAAAACCTGATGAGACTCGAACAATTAACTGCAAAAGCACTTGAAACTGCCAATATCGACCGTTACCAATTGGCACTTGCCGTTGCTAAACGCTCAGAACAACTTCAAAATGGTGCGCCGACAAAGTTGAATGTCGATTTGAAAAAACTGAAAGCTGCTGATGTCGCTTTGATGGAGATTGCCGAGGGGCATGTCACTATCAAAGGTTTTGTAGACAACGCGTAATTTTCTCAAGAAAGCTGCATCGTTGAATCAAATCGATATTGAAAAAATCAAGCAGATTAATGATATTGAACGTGCGATAGCGCACTTACGGTCCTTTATTGCGGACTCTAGTGCAATTGAACGTGCTTACATCTTCGCCAGTACAGCCCATACCGGACAACTCCGCAAAAGCGGTGAAGCGTATGTGGTTCATCCCATCTTAGTCGCTTCCCTCGTTGCCGAATTAACCGGTGATGAGGCGATGGTAATTGCCGCTTTGCTGCACGATGTTGTCGAAGATACGGCGACGAGTATTGATGCGATACGAGACGATTACGGTACAGATGTCGCCCATCTTGTAGAGGGGCTGACGAAAATCGATATGATTCGTGATGCTGAGTTAATCCCCTCCCATTCAGACCAAAAACTGGTTGTTTCTGCTTTAACCTTCCGTAAAATGTTGCTGGCTTCGATTGAGGATGTTCGTGTCCTGGTTGTCAAATTATGTGACCGACTTCATAATATGCTCACTCTTGATGCTCTTTCAGAAGCAAAACAGCATCGAATAGCGGAAGAGACGCTGGTCGTTTATGCCCCCATCGCTCACCGGCTCGGGATCTCTTTTTTGAAAAATCTTCTTGAAGACTTGAGTTTCAAATACCTTTTTAAAGAAGATCAAGCGGCAATTGAGAACTATCTAACGGAGAACTATCGTTCCATTCAAGGACGGTTGAATCAGTTTTGCAACAAGCTCACTCAGATTATGCTGTCCGAGGGACTATGCAACGAAGATTTCGAAATTCTGAGCCGTGTCAAGCACGATTACTCCATTTATTTGAAAATGCAGCGGAAGGGGATTGGAATTGATGAAATTCTTGACCTCTTGGCCGTGCGTGTTTTGGTTCAAAAACCCATAGATTGTTATCGTGTTTTGGGGATGGTTCATTTGCATTTTCAGCCATTAAATGCCCGTTTCAAAGATTACATTGCGATCCCAAAAGAAAACGGATATCAAACCATACATACGACCGTATTTGATGAGAGCGCTATTTTTGAGATTCAGATACGTACTTATGAGATGCACGCAACGGCTGAGCTTGGCGTTGCCGCACATTGGAAATACAAAAGTGGCGGGAATAATGCGATCAGCCTTGATTGGCTGCACAATCTGCAGTATCAGAATGAATCGGTGGAAGCGTTTTACGAACTGATTAAAAATGATCTTTACAGTGAAGATATCAGTGTATTCTCCCCCAAAGGGAAAGCATTCACATTACCTCGCGGCGCGGTTGCCCTTGATTTTGCGTATGCGGTTCATACGGCTGTGGGTGATGGCGCCGAGGGGTGTTTGGTCAACAAAGAAAAAGCGAGTCTTTTGAGCGAACTGCACAATGGGGATATCGTTCGGATTGTTACCTCCACCAATAATAAAAAAATCACTCGATGCAGCTGGATTGATACAGTGAAAACATCGCGGGCGAAATCAAGTATGCGGGCCAACTGCAATCAACGTATTCGAGCGATTGATGCACAAAGCGGTGTCAATATTCTTTCTTTTATTTTCCGTTTGAGTCCGGAAAAAATGGTTGAAATAGTACGGGATGAGGAGTTGGAAGATCAATGCTACAAGCTGCCCAGAGAGATTGATTTTCTAAAAGAGGTGATTAACCGTATCGAAAATGGATTGCGTGAAAGCAGCCGTTTTGGAACTTTTTGGACGCGCAACCGTTTTAAGCTGAAACCCTATTTGTTTTCATCGATTGAAGTCCTCTCTAATTCCAATGTCTCTGACGCTGTTTTTGATTACTGCTGTCATCCTAAATCCGGAGATGAAATTGTAGGCTTTATGATTGATGGGAAAACGCATATTCATCACAAGATGTGCAAACATGCAGCAGCTATGATGGAAAAACATGAGCCGATGGTATTTGTACGATGGAAACAGCAGCAGTTCAACCGTTACCATCTCATTATCAGCATGCAAAATGCCCAAGGGTCCCTCGCCGAGCTCTTGACCTATATGGCGAAAATGGGGGCTGATATTAACAGCATTGAGCTGGGAAAAGAAAAATCTGAGCATACCCAGTATTGTGAGATGGAGTTTCAGACATTGGAAAATGATTTGAATCGCTTAAAATCTAAACTGGAAAAAAAGGGAAAAATCATACAATTTTTTCGGACCGATGATGCGTACCGAAGCCAAGGATAATAGAAGATGATAGAAGAAGCATTACTGGAAATTAAACGGGGAACAGCTGAGATTATTGATGATGCCCGGATTCAGACATTATTAAAAGCCTATTTTGAAAAAGGGGAGAGTTATACGGTGAAAGCCGGATTTGACCCTACGGCGCCCGATTTGCATTTGGGGCATACGGTGTTGCTTCAGAAGCTTGCCACATTTCAAAAATACGGAGCGACTGTTCAGTTTTTGATAGGCGATTTCACCGCACAAATCGGTGATCCGACAGGGAAGAGTGAAACCCGTAAAAAGCTCCTTCCGGCGCAAATTGCCCAAAATGCACAAAGCTACAAAGATCAGGTTTTTAAAATCCTAAATCCGGAAAAGACAACGGTTTTGTTCAATGCGGATTGGATTAATGCTCTTGGCGCTGCCGGGATGCTGGAGCTTACGACAACGTTTAATGTTGCGCGGATGCTGGAGCGTGATGATTTTGAAAAACGGTATAAAAGTAATATTTCGATTTCGATCAGCGAATTTTTGTATCCTTTGCTCCAAGGGTACGACAGCGTTCATCTTAAAAGTGATATAGAGATCGGGGGGACCGATCAGAAATTCAATCTTTTGATGGGTCGCCACTTGCAGCGCGCCTACGAAGTGGGCAAAGAGCAAGCCGTTTTGATGATGCCGATTTTAGAGGGACTTGACGGCGTACAAAAAATGTCCAAAAGTTTGGGGAACTACATCGCTGTTGCCGATGAACCCAATGAGATGTACGGCAAGATCCTCAGCATAAGCGACATCTTGATGTGGCGCTATTATGAACTCTTGAGCACCAAAACACTCCATGAGATTGTATCTCTCCGTGTAGGGGTGGAAGAGGGGACACTGCACCCAAAAAAAGTAAAAGAGGCTTTGGCGCTAGAGATTACAGAACGGTTCCATTCTGGCATAGAAGCCCAAGAGGCGGCGGATGAATTTCAGCGGGTTCATGCGCAAAGTGAAATTCCTACCGAGATGGATGAGTATGATTTTGA
>JAUXSZ010000133.1 GCA_030679635.1 Sulfuricurvum sp.
CACTACATCAGCTCGATTTTGAACATTATGCATCTCATCCAAAATGTGTGGCTATTGGAGAGTGCGGGATGGACTATTTTCGTCTTGAGGGGAGCGATGAGGAAAAACTGCTTGAGAAAAAACGGCAAGAAGATGCGTTTCGCACCCAAATTCGACTGGCCAAAAAGGTCAAAAAACCGCTGATTGTCCATATTCGTGATGCGAGCCATGACGCAAAGATGATTTTGCTCTCAGAGGATGCCGGAGAGGTGGGTGGAGTGCTTCACTGCTACAATGCGGACGATGAGCTTCTGAGTCTTGCGGATGAGGGATTTTATTTTGGAATAGGGGGGGTGTTGACGTTTGGAAATGCGAAAAAATTGGTCAATATTCTTCCTAAAATTCCCAAAGAAAAACTGATTATCGAAACGGATGGCCCTTATCTCACCCCTCATCCTCATCGAGGAACGCGTAATGAACCTTCCTATACGAAGCTTGTTGCCCAAAAAATGTCCGACTTGCTGGAACTTTCGTTGGAAGAGATTGAATCGCTGACAACGAAGAATGCTTTGACCCTTTTTAAGGGGTTAACCAACAATTAATTACTTGGTGTTATAATCTTTTTCTTTGTATAAGTTCTCGTGGAGGTAAAATGCACTGGCTTTTGATTGTCACTCTTTTTCTTCTTAATGGGTATGCCCTCTCTTTTAATCCCAACGACGAAAAAAAAATTGCCGTTTTAAAGCATTTTGATATTCCGCCGTCCTTTTTAAAGGACTCGTATCTTAACGATATGTATGTGGAAAAAAAACGGGACTGTACGCTCAACGGTTTTGCCAATTCAATCGAAAATGCAGATGTATTTATCCCTATGCTCACCTCCTTGATTTCCCAATCCGATTTACCGAGTGAATTTTTATATGTAGCCTTGGCTGAATCCGGGTTGGATACGCTGTCCACCTCCTCCCAAGGGGCTAGCGGACTATGGCAGTTTATGCCGGGGACCGGGAAAGTACACGGATTGAAAATTACCCCTTATGTAGATGAACGACGTGACCATATCAAATCAACACGAGCCGCTATTACCTATTTATCTCAATTGCATCGTCAATTTGGTAAATGGTATCTTGCTATTATCGCGTATAACTGTGGTGACGGTAAGCTGGCCCGTGCGATTCGTAAAGCGGGAAGTGATGATTTGAGCGTGTTGGCAAATCCTGCCAAGGGGTATATTCCCCCTGAGAGTCGTCGTTACATACGCAAAATTATTTCCATGGCGCTGCTCGCAAGCGATCAAGTTTTTTTAGAACAGATTCAATATGACCATTTGATCGGTGTGGCGTCAGAAAACCCTATCGCTACCGTCTACCTTCCGGAGGGGGAAGATATTGATCGTATCGCAGCGGTTCTGGAAATGCCGAAAAAGAAGTTGATGCTGCTCAATACCCATCTCAAACGCGGAATAACCCCTCCGAGCCAATATACGTATCCCGTTTATATTCCTGAGGGTAAACTCGAACTGTTCCGCCAAAAATACCGACCAAAAGCATTGAAAGGCTATTTTGTAATGCATAAGACAAAATCGGGAGAGAACCTTGCGATGTTGTCCAGACGGTACAATGTTGCAACCGGGGCGATTAGAGTGGAAAATATGATGGGTGAGCGTGACGAGTTGCGTACCAATCGCAGTGTTACAATCCCTATTAATCGACCCTTTATTGTCAATCCATCATTCCATAGGGTAGAATCGGGTGAAACCCTATTTTCAGTCGCTAAACTGTACAATTTGACCATTGAGCAGTTGAGGGCAAAAAATCCTTTTATACAATCTAAAGTTAAAGAAGGCGAGGAAATTAAAGTTGGTGATTAGAGTTGTTGTATTAGCCCTTCTCCTTATTATGAGCGGATGTACAACCTATAAGGGTTCGTATACCTACCGTCCTTCTAAAGTTTCTAAAAAATACCCTTCCGAAGTATTAGCGGATACCCCTTCGGGCATCAAGAAAAAAAATGGGGAACTGATGGCATCCATGCGCCCATACACGGTGTTTGGAAAAGAGTATTGTCCGACGGTCGTGAGGGTAGGAGATACTATGAACGGGCGTGCAAGCTGGTATGGCAGCGATTTTCATGGTAAATCGACGTGCAATGGTGAGGCATACGATATGTATGCGATGACTGCGGCGCACAAGACGTTGCCTATGAATACGGTTGTACGCGTCACCAATCTTGAAAACAATCAAAAAACAGTCGTTCGTATCAATGATCGAGGCCCGTTTGTTGAATCTCGAATTATCGATTTATCGTATTCAGCAGCCAAAGAGATCAATTTGCTGGCCCGGGGAAGTGCTCCTGTAAGCCTTGAAGTACTAGGCTTTGAGCCGAGTGATGCGAAATCGATTGACTTTAAAATGCTGGCCAAAGGGCCCAGACAAGAAATTCTGAACTCATTTGCCGTTCAGATCGGTGCGTTTGCAAATATTCAAGGGGCTCTTGAGACACAAAAAAAGTATGCGCTCTTCCATGGATACTCCGCAATCATTAAAGATTCTCAGTATAATAACGATCAATTATTTAGGATTTGGCTACGCGGATTTAGAAGCGAAGCGGAAGCCAGAGATTTTATTACACAAGGCTATTTTAGCGGCCAGTTTATTACAAGGGAATGAGATGATTCACAAAGAGCGTAAAACGAAAGAAACCGATATTTCTCTCTCCCTCAACATCAAGGGCGAAGGAAAGAGCAGCATCTGTACGAATGTCGGTTTCCTCG
>JAUXSZ010000138.1 GCA_030679635.1 Sulfuricurvum sp.
GGGTCTGTTTATCTACCCAAAAACATTTCTCTATCCCTACTTAAACATCATGTTCCAAAATAATATCCGTAAAGAAACCACCTATTGGAAGGATGGCCGTTATATTCGCATGGTAATGCTCCCCTATCAAAGTTACTATAACCAGCTTGAAAAAAGCTACTCCTTTGTGGTCCTAGAGCTAGACGAAACCCAATCCTACAGGGATGCCCGTTTTATCAAAAACACCATGCTTATTGCTTGGGGAATACTAGTGCTTATGGTTCTTGCCATGGCCCGCATCTTTTACCGTCGTATCATTGCCCCTATTACGCTCTTGCAATCACATATGCATCACAAAATACCGCTGCAAGATCCTATCATTCTCACCAAAGGGGACGAAATATCGAGGATATCCCGTACTTACAACTGGCTCTTGAACGATCTCAACAATGAAATTCAGACCAAGCAGAACCTTTTAGCCCAATTCAAAACCTTTACGGCCAATGCTATTCATCAAGTCCGTACCCCTCTGAGCGTCATTAAAATAGCCCATGCCATGATCGATGATGATGCCCATAAAGCGGCAAAATTACACATTCTCTCCTCGATCATCTCAATGGAACATCTCTACGACTCTCTCGCCTTTACCCTCCATAACGAGACAATAGAATTGCCGATTTCAACGCTCAATCTCAGCACGATTCTTCAAGAGAGAGTCAACCTCTTTGCTCCCGTAGCCGCATCCTTAGATACTGTCATCACCTCCACTATTCGTCATAGTATCTCTGTGGAGATAAACCAAAGTGAACTCGAATACCTTATCGATAACAATCTCTCCAATGCGTTGAAATACGGCCAACCCTTTAAGCCCATCATCATCACCCTTTCTCAGTCCCCAAAGGAGGTCATCCTGATGTTTGAGAGTTATGGAGATCCGATCCAAAATACCGCCGCGATCTTCGAACGCTACGCTCGTCAAGACCACAGCAAACGAGGAAGCGGTATTGGACTGCACATAGTTGCAGCCATTTGCGACCGTTACCACATAGTGTTCAACGTCACTTATGAAGATGAAAAAAACTGCTTTCGCTACTTTTTCCCGATAAAATAGTAAAATGTTACACCTTTGTCACACCAAGTGAGTAGAATTGTTCAATCTTATAGGAAAGGGAGAAATGGATGACACTTTTGCGTAGCCTTTTGAGGGGTAAACCGTTCTCTCCTATTTTTCAGCCCAAAGAGTCTTTGTTCAAGAAAATTTTTCACCATTCTCCGATTGCCCAGTGTGTGAGCGATGATAACGGTGTCATCCAGTACGCCAATCAAGCATTTACGGAACTCACGGGATACCCTTCTGAAGAGTTAATCGGAACCAACCTCTCCCTTTTGACATCGGTTAAAAACGATTATAATTTTTTTAAACAATTTTGGGAAACGCTCCTAAATGACAAAACCTTTAGCGGAAAAATCTGGAATCAACACAAAGACGGTCTTCATGCTCTCCATGCGGTCACCGTCACTCCCATCCAATTTGATAAAAACTACTATCTCAGTACCCATATTAATGTAACCGATGAGAGTGAGTTGCAAGAACGATATCACTATCTCGCCTACCATGATCCTCATACCGGCCTGGCAAATCGCTCTTTGTTTGAAGATCGCTTGGAGCATGCCATTAAAAATGCAAGCCGTGGCGGATACAGTGTCGGGATAATTTTCTGTGATCTCAATGAGTTTAAACAGATTAATGATGATTTTGGCCATTTAACGGGAGATGATGTCCTAGTAGAAGTTGCAAAACGGATTAAATCGTTCTTTCGTATAAACGACACCGTCGCACGCTTCGGAGGAGATGAGTTTGTCATCGTCGTCGAAAATCTTGCAAATGAGATGGAACTCACCCGCTTGGCTGAGACTCTTGCTCGAAAAATAACCGAACCATTGAGTGAGCTAAAATTGTCTCTTACTGCCAGTATTGGTACAGCCTCTTTTCCGAAAGACGGTCTTACAAAAGAACAATTACTCAAGATCGCTGACGATAAAATGTACCATAATAAAAACAAATTTTACGGCTTGGAGAGCTGATAATCCGAATCTTTTCAGATCAAAACTGCATTAATATTACTTTTTAGCTCTTCAGGTTTTGCTTATCTTTCTCATAGAGCTCAACAGTGGCTTTTACATACCCATCCACACTTCCGCAGTCATACCGTTTGCCTCTAAAGGTATAGGCGATGACCTTTCCCTCTCTCGCTTGCTCCATTAATGCATCGGTAATTTGAATCTCTCCACCCTTTCCCGGTTTGGTATGGCGAAGGATCTCAAAAATATCGGGAGTGAGAATGTAGCGTCCGATGATGGCAAGATTGCTAGGGGCATCCTCAGGTGAGGGCTTTTCGACCATAGTAGAGACACGATAGATACCGGGTTCTATCTCATCCCCGGCAATCACCCCGTATTTATCCGTCTGTGATGGATCAATCTCCTCAATCGCAACAATTGAACACTGATAGGTTTTATACAGTGCTACCATCTGCGAGAGGACACCCTCCTCATCATTGACACACAAATCATCGGCAAGAATAACGCTAAACGGTTGATTCCCGATCAAGGTCTCTCCCGTTAAAATAGCGTGTCCCAGCCCTTTCATCTCAATCTGACGGGTGTAGGAAAAAGTACATTTGTCGATGAGATGACGAATGTCCGCCAACTGTTTCTCTTTGGCTGTCCCCTGAATCTGATGTTCCAGCTCGTAACTTACATCGAAATGATCTTCAATCGCCCGCTTACCCCGTCCTGTGACAATCGCCATCGTATTCATCCCTGCACTCATCGCCTCTTCTACGCCGTACTGGATGAGCGGCTTGGTCAAAACCGGAAGCATCTCTTTGGGCATCGCTTTCGTAGCAGGAAGAAAACGGGTTCCGTACCCTGCGGCAGGAAATAAACAGATGGAAATAGGGGATTTTTTTTGCATGTATTGACCTTCATAATTAGAAAGCCATTTTCTCATATTAGCACTTAAAACATCATGGATTAGTAGAAGGTATTGTAGTGGTGCGCCATGCAGGACTCGAACCTGCGACCTACAGCTTAGGAAGCCGTTGCTCTATCCATCTGAGCTAAAAACGCATTATTTTGATAGTGACAATAAATTGAAGATTTGGTGGAGCTGTGCGGAATCGAACCGCAGTCCGAAAACGGGTAACAAAAGGCGTCTACATGCTTAGAGACGTTGTTTAAATTTCAGGCGACTTTCACACAACGAGCAAAGCTAGATCGTCCTAGCCTCAAGGTTCGTCTTCGGCCGAGGCACTCCGAAAATATAGCTATCGCGGGGGTTATACTCCAGTTCCATTCGGTGATAGCATAGAATGGTAGAGCAGTCCTAAATTAAATTAAAACTTACGCTACAGCGTAAGCAGGACGGTAATTAGTATTGTTTGCGTTTAAGCAAGGGTGAGCCGTATAACGGAGGTGCTCAGTCCGGCATGCAACCTAAAGCATCCCGCTCCCGTCGAAGCCATGTCAGCCCCAAAAGAAGAGAATACGTAATTATAGCGGAATTATTCGTTGATGATTGATTTAATTGTGCGGGTTATTTCGCAACATTTGGCAATTTTTTGCGTGTGGTTAAGGGTGTCGTCCAGAAGAACACTCACAATCGCGGAACCCACGATGACACCGTCTGCCCCCTGCACTTTTTCACGCGCCGTTTTTTCGTTGACGCCGAATCCGACATAAATCGGAGTTGAACTGTGACGTTTGATCGAAGCGATCACTTCGCTAAGATCTTCCCCCTTGCCGCTGCCGGTGATTCCCGCATAGGCGACGAGATAGATGAATTTGCGGGCATTTTTTGTGATTGTCGCGACACGTGCGTCGCTATCGGTCGGAGCCACAAACGCAATATTGGCAAGAGTACGGCTCTCAAAGAGGTCATGATACGCAAGAGCCTCTTCGTAAGGAAGATCCGGAATAATCAAACCGTTAACCCCGATGGCTTTCGCACGATTCAGCAATTTTTCCATTCCATATTGATAAAAGGGGTTGAAGTATCCCATCCAAAGGGTATCAACAGAGGGGGAAATGGCTTCAGAAATTGTGAGAATATCGGCAAAACGAAAACCGTTTGCCAAAGAACGACCGTTCGCCTCTTCGATGACCGGACCATCCGCTACAGGATCGGAAAACGGAACCCCGAGTTCCAGTATATCCACTCCGTTGTCAGCCAATGCCAATGCCAAATCAATGGTAAATTGTGTGTCGGGATATCCCGCGGTAATGTACGCTACGAGGTGTTTCACTCTTTCTCCATATCAGGTAAAATTAACAGGGAAAAATGAATTTTTGACAGCTCATTATCCATTTTGAAATCTTCTTGCCACTGCATAAACATATCCGAAACGTTGATCAGCCACGTGATGGTTTCATCGTTGACCACTCTATTACCGCTTCTGAGCTGCTCAAACGCATCTTCAACCAATGTCGCCAAACGAGCCATTGGCTCTATCTGCAAATACCCTGAGGCAGATTTGATGTTATGGAAAATACGAAACAGTTCTTCGATACTACGATGATATCGATCAGGATTGCTCAAATCAACAATGAGGGGCTCCATAATCTCAACCATCATTGCGTAATGATCAAGAAATTCGTCAATAATCTCAAAATCAAAATTCGTTTCCAGATCGCTTCGTATGCCCATGTACTTCAGATCTCCTATGTCCGGGAATTATACCTCTGTTTTCTTTAATATCCATATTCATTATGCCCATAAAAGCCCATGCCCTAAAAACTTTCGGTAAACTGTCTTTTATAAATTATCTTCGTGATTAGGTACATGATGAAAAAACTGACTATTAGCACTGTTCAAAAACGTAAAAACGCGGATCCCTTGGTCATGATTACGGCGTATGACGCGTTGTTTGCCCGTTTGTTTGAAGAAAGTGCCGATATATTGCTCGTCGGCGACAGTCTCACTATGAGCTTTGGCGGAAATCCCGATACCCTCAGCGCCTCTATGGATCAGATGATTTATCATACCCAGGCCGTTTGTAAGGGAGCCCCCAATACGTTTGTCATTTGCGACATGCCGTTTGGTACCTATATAGATGAAAAAACGGCACTTGCCAATGCCCTTCGCGTTTACCAAGAGACCCAAGCCGATGCCGTAAAAATCGAGGGTGGGGCAGATAAAGCCTCTGTGGTCAAACACCTCACTCAAAACGGCATTGCCGTATGCGGACACATCGGTCTGCTCCCTCAAAGCGTTCGGGCCGAGGGCGGGTATAAAGTCAAAGGGAAAACCGAAGAAGAGGCCCTCTCTCTCATCGCCGATGCTCAAACCATCGAAAAAGCGGGTGCCTTCATCATCGTTATCGAAGGGGTCAAGGCAAATGTCGCCACACGCGTGGCGCAAAGCGTCTCCATCCCTGTCATAGGGATCGGTGCCGGAAATGGGGTAGACGGGCAAGTATTGGTTTTTTCAGATATGTTGGGGCTGTATGAACCGTTTGTCCCGAAATTTGTCAAACAATACACCAATGGCGCTCAAGCCGTCAAAAAAGCCGTTGCCGATTATGCCAAAGAGGTACACTCCAAAATATTTCCGGATGAATCCCATGTGTATTAAGGAAAACGTCTCGTGGAACGTATAGTTGAAATCGAAAAATTCACGGCCGAAGATATCATTGAAACGTCTCTGCGCCCTAGCGCATGGGCAGACTACATCGGGCAAGAACAGATCAAAAAAAATCTGGGCGTCTTCATAGAGGCGAGCAGTAAACGCAACGAAGCGCTCGATCATGTCCTTTTTTACGGTCCTCCGGGATTGGGAAAGACAACGTTGGCCCTCATCATCGCCAATGAGATGGGGAGCAATATCAAAGTTACCGCGGCTCCGATGATCGAAAAAAGCGGTGATCTCGCCGCTTTGCTCACCAACCTCGAAGAGGGGGATATCCTCTTTATCGACGAAATTCACCGCCTCTCTCCCGCGGTCGAAGAGATTCTTTATCCCTCTATGGAAGATTTTCGTCTCGACATTATCATAGGCTCCGGCCCCGCCGCACAGACGGTAAAAATCGATCTGCCGCGGTTTACCCTTATCGGGGCAACGACCCGTGCCGGGATGCTCTCGAATCCTCTACGCGATCGATTCGGAATGAATTTTCGCCTACAGTTTTATACCCCTGAGGAGCTGTGCACCATTGTCATTCAAGCCTCTGTGAAACTGGGAAAAACCATCGATGAAAAAGCGGCTCTTGAAATCGCCAAACGCTCCCGTGGAACCCCTCGTATTGCGTTGCGTCTGCTCAAACGGGTACGTGATTTTGCCGAAGTTGCCAATGAAAGCACTATTTTGTATGAGCGCTCCCAATATGCCCTCAATCAGCTAGGGATTAATGCTCACGGGTTTGATGAAATGGATATCCGTCTGCTAAAACTTCTCATGGATGCCAAAGGGCGCGCCATGGGGTTAAGTACGATTGCAGCAGCACTGAGCGAGGATGAGGGGACCATCGAAGATGTACTCGAACCGTATCTCCTTGCCAATGGGTATCTGGAGCGGACCTCACGCGGTCGCCTCGCTACGCCAAAAACGTATGAATTGCTTAAATTTGGAACTATTCCCTCCTCTCTCATTGAATAATGCCATTAACATAGCATTATTCTAATTGAGATAAAAAAAGACTATCATGTCACCATTCAAATATTAAACCACGGAGAGTATCATGAAAAAGATTCTTGCATTCGCACTCGCGCTTAGCGCTACCGCATTGTTGGCTTGCCCAATGAAAGGCGGAATGATGAACGGACCAATGTGTCAAGGTATGGGGCAAAAATGCCAATGCGATACCTCAAAACTTCCTCCACGTCTTGAAGCTTTAGGTCTTAGCGACGCACAAAAAGCAGAAGTCAAAAAAATACGGGAAGAGAGTAAAGCCTTTCACAATCAACAGCATGAAAAGATGATGTCTGTTCTGACCGTTGACCAGCGTAAGAAGTTTGACATGAGCGGGCCTGCTGCTTGCCCTACAAAAGAGAGTCAGATGAAAATGCCTATGGACGGTATGGGATGCAAAAACTGCGATAAAAAATAGGGCATGATTAAAATCCTCCTTATCGAAGACGACCTAGAAATTTCCGATCTCCTCGGACAATATTTAGAGCGTTACGGAATGGAGGTTATTGCCTATGCTCATCCCAGAGCTGCATTAAATTCGTTGAGCATTGAATCGTACGATTTGGTGCTACTCGATCTTACACTACCGGATATTGATGGGTTGGATGTCTGTCGGCTCTTGCGAGAGAGCAGTGATATTCCCATTATCATCTCGTCGGCTCGGAGTGATTTAGGAGATAAAGTCATCGCGCTGGAAGCCGGTGCTGATGATTATCTACCCAAGCCGTATGAACCGCGCGAACTGGTTGCACGTATCCAAAGTCTGCTGCGACGCGTATCCGGAAAAACCATCCAAGCCAACAGCGAAACGTTTCGTGTTGAGGACAATGGGATTTATAAAGAAGGGGAACTTTTACCGCTGACGCGTGCCGAATTTGAGCTTCTTGCCCTTCTTATCAAACATCGCCGTCAAATCATCACACGGGATTTTATCGCTAATAATGTACCCTCAATCCAATGGGAGAGTTCAGAGCGAAGCATCGACGTGCTGATCAGCCGCATTCGCCATAAAATAGAATCCGATCCCAAACATCCTACCCTCATCCGTTCCGTTAGAGGGATGGGATATCAGTTTACGCTATGAATGAGCGTCGTCACTCGGTTTTTTTTAAACTCCACTTCTTTTTCATTATTGCCTCCATTGTCTTAGTC
>JAUXSZ010000155.1 GCA_030679635.1 Sulfuricurvum sp.
TCGAGACGGTACGAAAGACCCCTTTCGGTTCTGCTGCTGGATATTGATCATTTCAAACTGATAAACGACCGATTTGGACATTTAATAGGCGATGAAGTACTCAAAGCTTTTAGCGCACTGTTGAGTAAGCAAATTCGCGACAGCGATGTTGTCGCTAGATGGGGAGGAGAGGAATTTGTGATTCTTCTTCCGGATACCTCATTGTCTTCAGCCATCAAGATGGCAGAAGCCTTGCGTCAGAGAATTGAGGTGAATGTATTTGAGACAGTGAAAAACTTAACCTGTTCCATTGGTGTGGCAGAATTCAATCCGGTAGAAGAAGCGGATGATTTATTGCAGCGAGCTGACGAGAAACTCTATGGTGCTAAAAATGGAGGACGGAATCGAATTATGGCTTAAACGGACAGTTTGAGAAAAGCCTGCCATAGGAGGGCTGACGATATTCCTGCTGCAATACCGGCAACGATATCATCACCCATCACTCCCCATCCCCCTTTTGCATCACGATCGATTCTTCCAATAATAGAGGGCTTTTTAATATCATAGAGCCGAAAGAAAACAAAACTTAGTGTGATTTGTACAGCGATGCCGTTTTCCCATGCAAATAAATCACCCATCGTAAACATAACTCCCGGGGCAATGCTCAGCGCCAACCACATTCCAACAAGCTCATCGATAACGATTTTTTGATTATCGTGTATTTGGCTGGCGGCTTCGTAACGATCAATACTTTTGATGGCAATGAGGGTAATCAATAATGTGAGCAAAAAGAGGGTTTGAGGCCCTAGAAAAATCAAAACGGCAACCCCTATCGGGAGGGAAACGAGCGTTCCAATGGTGCCGGGTGCTTTTGGCGAGTGTCCACTATAGAAGAGAGTGAGAAAAAACCAATTGAGTTTCATGGAGTTGCCTTAGGTAAGTGAGGTGGTTTGGTACAGTGTCATGAGTTCCACATAAAAATCTTTTTCGCTGTGCTCTTCGAGCAATCCGTTGACGGGCATAATATCGTAGTAGAGTTTAGCCAAATTTTTAAATCGGTTCGGATACAAAGATGAAACAATCAGGGAAGAGATCTCTTTGCGTACGAGCACTGCAGGCGGTAGAAGACCTTGTTTCATGAGTTCAAGGATCGATTCGGAATGGTAGGAGATATGGTGATGATGTCCGTGGGGGCAGGTTTGTATACTTACAAGCGTTTTGCAAAGATTGCAGTAAACGTATTCGCTGGAAATCGAAACTTCAATATCAATGCCTCTCATCCGATCAATGATGGATTTGTTGGCATTGCGGTCATAGTACATACCGATTCCAGCATGATTTTGACCGATCATAAGACGGTTGCATCCATAGTTTTTAGCCACAATCGCATCCAAAATGACTTCATTCGTCCCTGCAAAAATATAGCTGTTTTCGAGTGGAACGACGACAACTCGACTGTAGGGGAGGTAGTTTTTAACGAAAAAATTGAGAACTTCATGACGAAGTTCATAACTTAGCTCCGCACTGTTATAAGGTTTGAGTAGAAAGATAACAATCAAATCGGTTCGTTCTAGGCTTTGTCGTATTAAACGCTCATGCGCACGATGGAGCGGATTGGCCGCCATGAAAATGGCCGTCGTGTGTTTGGCTCCGATTTGATCTTGTGCGTCTTTGATGGTTTGGCGTATGGAGGTAATGGGGGAAATGTCGATCGTGTAGTCACCGCAAATAGCGTATTTTCCTAACCGTTTATAGGTTGCGTTTACGCCCGGATGAGAAAGATCTTCGGTGCCATAAATTTGACGAAGACGCTGGACTGGGTCAATTGCAAAGACTTCGTTCACGGAAATCTCACCGACGACTTTTTTATCACAAACCAGATCGAGGACCTCCCCCTTTTGGCAACTTAGCAAAACGGCTTCATTGGTTTTTCCATTAGGGGAGAGAATGAGAGGGAATGGAAATGTAGTCCCTTTGAACATGCCGCTTTGAAGGACCTGAGCACATTGCTCCTCATTCATGAGCTCTGTTACGGGGGACAGAATACCCGACTTTAGTAATGCGAGGGCTGAAAGGGCCTCTTGATCGATATGGAGGGCTCTATTTTTTCTTGACGATGCCATACTTTTTTCTTTTCTCCCACAAGCTTTTTCGTGAAATTCCTAATTTTTTTGAAAGTTCCGTATCCGGAAAACGGTTTTGAAAATTCAGCATTATGTATTTAACGTATTCTTCTATCGGTAGAATCTCCCCTTGATCAAACAAATGGTTCTCGCTTTTGACTTCGATCACACGCAAAGGGATATGATCGATGTAATCGGTACTGGAAATGATGCATTGGCGCTTTTCTAACAACTCAAAAAATGTTTTATGGTCACTTTTTTTAAGATTTTGAAAATCGCTTATGTACAGAATATGATTGATTGGGAAAGAGGCTATTTCCTGTAAGGCTTTAGTCGAAGTAAGCGAAATAAACTGAAGTGTTTGATGATGGTGTTGAGCATAACGAAAGGCAAAAGCATCGGCGTATTTTTGGTATCCGCTGCAAATCATCACGGGGAGTTCTGTTTTATCAAAATCTTCATCAATTTTGATACTGTTGAACATATGCGCTAAATAGCGTTCGTGTGTTTCATTTTGGCGGCGAAGTCGTTCATGATCTTGATAGTGTTGAATTTTGCGAATGAGCTCTTCAATCATAAACGGTTTCAGAATATAGTCTTTTGCCCCTGCAGCCAGGGGTTTGGAAACCGTATCATTACTAACATAGGAAACCATCAAGATGACGACAGCATTTTTATAAGCTTCGATTACGGGGTAAATATCGTGCCCATTGATATTGGTAGAGAGAAGCACAACATCATAAGGTATCCCCTTGAGTGCTTCTTTTGTCGAACTGCTGATATCGCAGTTATGGCTTAAATCGCTGAGTTTGGAAGCGATACTCTGAGCGAGATAAATCTCATTTTCAACAATTAATACATTCATCCGTTTATCCAATCAAAATAGTGTAACGAAGCGGTTGCGATAACACCCACTCCCTCTTTACGTCCAATGAACCCGAGGTGCTCTGTCGTGGTTGCTTTTATATTGATACGGGAGAGATTTAGCCCCATTAGCGGGGCTAGGGTCCTGCGCATTTGCTCTTTATAGGGGGCAATTTTTGGTGCTTGTGCAATGATCGTGATATCAGCATGGGCAATCATAAATCCAAAATTATGAATTTTCTCAACACACCGCTGTAAAAGCACTTTTGAATCAATATTTTTGTAATTTTCATCGGTATCGGGAAAGAGCATGCCGATATCGCCCATACATGCGGCGCCCAAAAGAGCATCGATGAGGGCATGAATCGCGACATCGCCATCACTATGAGCTTTGAATCCATAGAGGTTTTCGATTTGTACTCCGCCAAGTACCATCGGTTTCCCCTCTTCAAAAGCGTGAACGTCAAATCCGTTACCGGTGAAGGACATGGTTGAAGGGATCCCTAAACACTCCAATGCGGCAAGATCATCGATCCGAGTGATTTTGTCGGCACGAATGTCCCCTTCAACGAAATGGCGGGTTCCTCCGATGGCAACGATTGCACTGCTCTCATCGGTATAATCATGCGGCGTATCGAGAGCTGTACGTAACATCTCTGTGCGTGAGAGTTGGGGAGTCTGAATCCGTTTGATGGATGCTCGATCAACAGTTTTCTCTCCATAGACGACGGTATCATTAACTGCTAGTGTCGGCACGATACAATCCGCCCTCTCTTTTGCATCAATAAGGCGCATTATGAGATCCGGCTCAATGCAGGCTCTGGCGATGTCGCTCACCAATACATAAGGGGTATCTACGTGAGCCATTGCGTTGCGTAAAGAGTGATGACGAGTCTCTCCACCGCATACAATATCAATGTCGCACATCTGTTGCATAAAGGCAACTTCGTCGGGGTGTGCAACCACGATAATTTTGGCAAAAGGGAACATGTCCGTGATACGATTGGTAACAAACAACCAGAGAGGATCGTGACCGATTCGAAGCCATTGTTTTTTGACAGGGACTTTGAAACGGCTAGAATTACCCGCTGCGAGTAGAATAAGTGTCAAATCAGACAAAATATATCCTATTTTTTTACATACTGTTACCAAATTATACACTTGAAAAGCTTTTTTTTATCTTGTTTATGATAAATTCTAAAGATATCAGGAATGATGCGTAGGGCAGATTGTTTTCCTAAAAGTTCTTGAAATTTTTAATATACATTGAAACCGATACGACCCTTTTAGGGGGGATTATTTATAAGTCCACTACAGCTTTATGCAAGACCAAGGAGAGAATATGAGAACCGCATGGGTCGCTAAACGACAAAACGACACTGTTCGCACTCAAATGTTTTATGCCAAACAAGGCATTATCACAGAAGAGATGGAATACGTGGCAAAGATAGAAGATCTGGATGCTGAACTCATTCGCTCTGAAGTAGCACGTGGCCGATTAATTATTCCGGCGAACGTTAACCATGCAAACCTTGAGCCAATGGCCATCGGAATTGCAGCTCGCTGTAAGATCAATGCCAATATTGGTTCATCTGCGATTGCATCGGATGTCCAAGGAGAGATTGAAAAAATTCAAGTTTCCCAGCACTACAAAGCCGATACGGCTATGGACCTCTCAACGGGTGGAGATTTGGATGAGATTCGCCGTGCCGTCATCGGTAACTCTAAGATACCTATCGGCACAGTCCCTATTTATCAAATTTTGCATGATGTGAATAACAAAATTGAAGACATGAGCATTGAAAAAATGCTTGAGGTACTCGAACGACAAGCGCAGCAGGGGGTGAGCTATTTCACTATCCATGCTGGATTTTTGCTCTCGACAATGCCAAAAGTGGCGAAACGTAAAATGGGAATCGTCAGCCGCGGCGGTTCGTTAATGGCCGCATGGATGATGCATTACCATCGTGAAAATCCATTCTATACCGCATTTGATGATATCTTGGATATTTGTGCTCGTTACGACGTCTCTTTGTCGCTTGGTGATTCCCTTCGTCCTGGTTGTTTGGCAGATGCATCGGATGATGCACAGCTCAGCGAGCTCAAAGTTTTGGGCGAATTGACATTACGGGCATGGGAAAAAAATGTTCAGGTTATGATCGAGGGTCCGGGTCACGTTCCTCTCAATCAAATCGAGCGTAACATGAAGATACAGAGAGAGTATTGTTATGAAGCACCGTTTTATATCCTAGGACCGCTTGTTACCGATATCGCAGCAGGATATGATCATATCAGCTCAGCGATCGGTGCGGCAGTCGGTGGATGGCACGGTGCATCCATGCTGTGTTATGTGACGCCAAAAGAGCACTTGGGGCTACCAAATGCAGAAGACGTCCGAGCCGGTATTATCGCGTATAAGATAGCGGCACATGCGGCTGATATCGCACGCGGACGTAAGGGTGCGCGTGATATCGATGATGAAATGAGCGATGCCCGTTATGCTTTTGATTGGAATAAGCAATTTGAGCTTGCACTGGATTCTGAGCGTGCTCGTGAATACCATGACGAGACTTTGCCTCAGGATGTTTTCAAAGATGCAGAGTTCTGTTCTATGTGCGGACCGAAGTTTTGCAGTTACAAAATTACACAACAAATTATGGATAATCCGGAATCAATGGCTTGGATTGCGGCTGAAGAAAAAAATGCTGCATTGGCTAACTAAGTAATTGAGCTTACCGCTGAGGTAAATATAGTGTTAGCGTAGTCAAAGGGGCTCTGCTCCTTTGGCGTATAAATAAAATTAAAAGGAAATTAGTATGACAGAAGAAATTGTAAAATCAGCATTATCAAAAGTAACCTATCCTGGATTCACCAAGGATATCGTTGCCTTTGGATTTGTGAAAGAGATTAAAATTGAAGGAAAAAATGTCAGTGTTACTATTGACATTACTTCAAGCGCGCCAGAAGTGGCACATCAGCTAACAACGGAAGCCACCGATGAGCTTAAGCTCGCTGGCGCTGCCGATGTTGTGATCAGTGTTCAGGCACCAAAAATGCCGAGAGAGAGCTCTTCCAAGGGAAAAAATCTTGCACCGCAAGTGAAAAATTTCATCATGGTGAGCTCCGGTAAAGGTGGCGTCGGTAAATCGACAACCTCTGTAAACTTGGCGATAGCGCTTGCACTGCAAGGGAAAAAAGTCGGCCTTTTGGATGCGGACATCTATGGTCCAAATATTCCGCGTATGTTGGGCGTTGAGGGGATGAAACCGGAAGTTATCGGGAACAAAGTCCTTCCAATCAAAGCGTATGGCATTGAGATGATGTCGATGGGTTCACTCATGGAAGAGGGGCAATCCCTTATCTGGCGCGGTGCGATGATCATGAAAGCGATTGAGCAGTTCTTGCGCGATATCATGTGGTCTGATTTGGATTGTTTGGTTATCGATATGCCTCCGGGAACAGGTGATGCACAGCTTACATTGGCTCAGGGTGTTCCGGTTACCGTCGGTGTTACCGTAACAACGCCGCAAAAAGTAGCACTTGATGACTCACGACGCAGTTTGGATATGTTCCGAAAATTGCATATCCCTATTGCGGGTGTTGTTGAGAATATGTCTGGATTTATCGCTCCCGATACCGGTGTCGAGTATGACATTTTCGGAAAAGGGACCTCGGAAGCGATGGCAAAAGAGTTTGATACGATTATTTTGGCGCAAATCCCTATCGAGCCTTCCATCCGTACAGGCGGTGATGAAGGGAAGCCAGTAACCTTTTGTGCGCCTACTTCGGAAACAGCAAAGCGTTACATGAAAGCGGCAGAAGATATTTGGGCTACCATTGAAAAAATAAATGAAGAGGGCGGAGTCGATAATCAAGCGATTCAGCCAAATACACCTCCTGGCGTATCTGCATGTTCAACTGCAGCTGCCGCTCCAAAACAAGAAGCACCTGCTTCTAGCGGCGGTAGCTGTGGTACTGGATGTGGCTGTCACTAATTCTTCCTTCTTTAAGAAGGGTGAGAGCGTACTTTTAGTCGAAATTTATTCTAAAACGTTTATAATCTACCCTTCTTAATGAAGGGTAATGATCAATGCATTTAAAAACAAAAATTTCTCTCCTCCTATACTCTTCCTTATTTATTTTATTTGCCGCTATCTTTTGGAATACCATTGTCGATTTACGTAACGCTTCTGCTAAAAGCGCTGAATCACAAGCATTGGCAACCGCCAAGGTCATCGAAGCAGGGCTCACAGCCCATATGATTTCAGGGACAATGGACCAGCGCGAAGCATTTATAAATCAGGTTTCCTCGCTAGAGACGATGAAACAACTGTGGCTAACGCGTTCTTCTAAAGTATCGCAGCAATACGGTAAAGGTCCCTTTGGTGAGGATGCACGTGACGGAATTGATAAATCAGTATTAGAGAGCGGTGAAGCCGTTATCGAAAGTACCGGGGGAATTTTTGAAGATGCAACGGTTCGTCTATCGGTGCCGTATAAAGCCACTGCGAATGGAAAACTTGATTGTCTAAGCTGCCATGATGTAAAAGCGGGCGATACGCTGGGGGTTATTTCTATTGAGATGCAAACCAACGATTTAAAAGCATTGAGCTATCGTAATATTATTATTGGTTCGATCCTTTTATTGATCCTTTTTGGTGGGATGGTTTATTTCCTTCATAAAAAAGTGCTTATTTATTTTGACCGTTTTGACGCTATGGGCAGATGTGCACGTGAAGCAGAAAGTGGAGATTTAACGGTGCGCATTCCTGAAGAGTTGGCGCATGATAAAGATGCAAAGGCATTGAACGCACTGATTGAAAAATTCCAAACGTCGTTGCAAACCATTCAAGAGAATCTATCCGGGATCGTTGTTATGGATCACGTGTCAGATCCGCTAATGGCACTAAGTGATGGGAGCCGGCGCCTCAATGATGTGACTGGATTTACACAGACGCTTCATCGCGATGCAAATACTACGGAAGCGTATGAACACATTGCCAATCATTTTTCTGAGAAATTCACTATTGACGATATTAATTTGATTACGTACAATCCTCTTTCGCAAGAGACCGAGATTGTGCATGAAAGAAAAGTAATTTTATGCGATGCGCAAAGCGGATGCCGTGCGGCACGAACAGGTGAAACAGTGGATTCATCCAAACCGGATGGTATATGTCCAAAAATGATTACCCCTAATGAGCACTATATCTGTATCCCTTATGCGATAACCAATGAATCAACATTTGTCGTCTCCATGGTGAGTGATAAAAAAAACATGCTTCATCCTGTTCGTGCAGGGACGTATATGATTGATGAAACGCTTCACGCCATCAGAGGGGAAATAGCGCACCATCAAATGATTGAAAGTATCCAACAGCTGCAGCGCATAGATCCGCTTAGCGGACTCTACAATCAGAGCTATTTACGTGAGCGGATGTTCATAATTGTAAAAGAGTCCAAGCGTACGGCAATCCCTTATGGTGTGGTGGTCATGAATGTCGATAACTTTACGAGTGTCAATGATGTATATGGAGAGAAAGTGGGAGATGAAGCAATTCGTCTGATTGGTCGAACACTTTTGGATTCATTACGCGAAAGCGATGTTATCGTCCGTACGTCGGGCGATGAATTTGTTGTTTTGCTCTATGACTGTGATCCTGCCCATGTAGCTAGTGTTGGGGAAAAAGTACGCGCTCTTTTTGCCAATAAAAAATTAAAAGCCCATTCGAGTGGCTTTATTAAGACGATGAGCATCGGTACCGCAATTTTCCCTCAACATCACAAAGATATTGCACAGTGTGTAGAGTATGCGCGTCTGGCTATGAAGGAAGCAAAACGCGAAGGCGGTAATTTGGCCGTTAAATTTCATACAAGACTACTTGAATCGAACTAAAAATCTGTACGGTAGGTTATCTACTGTACGCTTCTCTTCCTATTCTTTATCCCCTCCTGATACTGCGATGATTGCGTTATACTACTTGTATATCTAGAAGAAGAGGGAATAGATCAAGAGAGGGGATATGGCTAACTACGCCCAGGAGGCGCGAGGAATTGCGTGTAGATGGATGGTTAAAAGTCGTTGCCGCCGGTGAAGAGTCTTGGCTCGAATTCCACGACGCGATTGCGCCCTGTATGTTTTGCTTCATAGAGGGCTAAATCGGCAAATTTGATGACTTTCCAGATCGAGTCTGCATCGCTAGGGAAATGAGCGATACCTACACTGAGTGTTTTTTCGACGGTATCACTTCCAAACTGATATTTTTTTGA
>JAUXSZ010000159.1 GCA_030679635.1 Sulfuricurvum sp.
GACGTGCTCCAAAAAGATGGCAGGATGTTTTTCCGAAAAGCGAGACAAGGTTTCTTCAAAATAGATCAATGTCTCATCGAGCTCACCGCTCTCCTTCATCTCTTCAAGAATATTCAGCACTTCATTGGCTGCACGCGTGGAAAGATAGTTACCCCCGAACGTTGACCCGTGATCACCGGCAGAAAAGACATCCAGTCGATTCGTCATAACAACGCCGATGGGAACCCCTCCCCCTAGCCCTTTTGCGAGCGTAATCACATCCGGTTCGATTCCGTAAAGATTCGATGCCAGGAACTCGCCCGTACGGTAAATCCCCGTTTGAACTTCATCCACCATCAGTAAAACATTACGTGATTTAAGTAAACGTGAAAGTGCTTGAACTTTTTCACGGTCCAGAGGTTGCACTCCGCCCTCCCCCTGCACCAATTCGATCATCACGGCAACCGTATGTTCATCCAGCAGTGATTCGATCTCATCGATGGTTTTGGCATACACAAATCCATCCGGAAAAGGGCCGAAATAGTTGTGCATCGACTCTTGACCTGTCGCTTTGAGTGCGGTGATCGTCCGACCATGAAACGAGTGTTCCAGCGTGATGATTTTATAACGCTTTGGCTCTCCGCCCACTTCCCCAAATTTGCGAGCAATCTTAATCGCCCCCTCGTTTGCTTCAGCACCGCTGTTACCGAAAAAACATTTCATATCATAACCGCTGAGCTGAACAAGGCGACGGGCACATTCCCCCTGCGGCTCTATATAATAGAGGTTGGACACATGAATGACTTTGGATACTTGATCGCATATTGCTTTGGTCAGACGGTCATTCCCATGCCCGACACTGCACACGGCAATACCGGCTGCAAAATCAACATACTCTTTCCCTTCACTGTCACGCAAACGGGCATTCTTCCCCTCTACAAAACTCAATGGCTGACGCGCATAGGTTGGAAGGACAAATTGATCAAAATCATGAGTTAACATTTTTCTACCTTTATTTTATTTTCTTGATACACCGCATTTTCACCATCATAGCTCAATAAATCCGGCGTGAGTCTATTCACACCGGGTGTCCCGGCATAGATCAATGCGCAATCGTGCCGGAGACGATCATCATGATGGACTTCTAGTCGCAAAGAACCCGTTTTGCTGCGTATAATGACTTCTTCTCCCACAAAAAAGCCGCATTCAGGATGCACATAGACACCCTGTGAGCGATGAAACTGTGAATTCAACGATTTGGCGGCTTTGGGGGTCAAAAGAAATATCCCCTCCTCATCACTAAAACTCAAATCGACTTCGTCCATAAATATAAACTCACCCGAATCCGTTGCAAAACCCTCTTCATAAGGGAGGATGGGGGCAACTTTTTTACAGTCTACTCCATCAATGCTCTGCATTTGATTATACAGCATTGCTAAACACTCTTCTTCCTGAGGAATGGAGAGATTGAAATGATGGCACAATACCGATGAAAGATCGTACTCACTGATTCCAATTTCACTGTCTCGTAATTTTGCCATTTTTTGGAGGGTAAAATCCCCATAGGAGCTTCGAACATCCTCTTTTTCCAAAAAGGTTTTCGCCGGAATAATTAAATCGCACTGAGCCGACGTTTCATTCTCGTATAATCCGAAATAAACTTTAAATCCTACGTGTGCAAATGCCTCTTCAACTTTGGCGGTATTGGGCATTTGGGAGAGAGGATTTCCCCCTTGGACGAATACGGTATCAAAGCTGGAAAAATCAATATTAGGAATCGGCACAGTTTTATGCAGTGAGCGAAAAGGGAGCTCCAACCCCTGCATCGAGTTCCCCAAAAAACTCACCCCACACCCCCGTTTTCCAAACAATCCCAAGATGGCTCCAAAAGCATCGATGGCACGAAGTACCTCGGCACCATTACGATACTTTTGTACCCCGGTACCCACGAGTATTACGGTTTTCTTTCCCCTGACCAACTCAAGGAGCGCGCCGATCTGCCCCAGCGTCACATCCATGGCAACCAGCGTCGCTTTAATACGTACCGTCTGTGTTAGCTCGTAATACTCACCATATTCACTCCCATAGCGTTCCAAGAACTCCTCGTCATGGAATCCTTCGATGAGGGTAAAGCGAGACAACAAGAGCGCCAAATGCAAATCACAATGGGGTTTGATCTGAATATGCAAATCTGCATTTGACGCCAACGCCGTTCGCACGGGATCGATCACGACAAGGGATTTGTTTTTTAACGTAGTCAGAAGATGCGAATGTGTAACATGAGGATTTCTCCCCCATACTATGACGACGTCTGCTTCATCAATCATCGCTGGTGAGAGTGGATAATTTACCCCTCTTCCCTGGAGGATTCCCGCTTCCCCTGCTCCATCACACAATGAACCCCGCGTACCTACGGCGTCCATCCCCGCAAAAAAGTGATCCATACTTCGCTGCATCAATCCTATATTACCACTTCCACGATAGAACAATGTTTTCTGAGGATTACTGCTTTGCAATGCATTGCACAATAGCTCGATTGCTTCACTCATAGCAATCTTTTTACCCTGAAATCGAGGCTCATTTATTCGCTCAAACTCATCGAAATGGTTCAAATGAGGACATAAATAACCTTTCGTAATAGGATGGGTATTATCCCCTTTTAATGCTCCATTTCCATCGATGACTATTCTGCACGCATCGTAACAATCTAGGGGGCAAGCGGTGGTTTGACTCATTTTAGGTACACTCTTTTCTTCATAAACGACTTTTACATATTTTACAGTGCTGTGGCTTTACTTTTTAGTAAAAAAAAGCTCTGATTTGTGATATGATTAATACAATTAATTAATATAGGATTAGAATGTCTCTTTTAGACCATGTAGATGCGTCCACTAACCTGGCCAAAAACAATGAAGTACAGCTACTCATATTCAAAGTCGATGCGGTAGAAACGTCCCCTTTTTATGCCATTAACGTTTTTAAAACACGTGAAGTTGTCGAAGCAAAACACCATCATTTAACCCTTATTCCTGCTGCACATCCCCTTCTTGAGGGGACGATTGTTTTACGAGGACTCCAAATTCCGATTCTTAATCTTCCAAAATGGTTGGGAACTGAGTTGACGACTGAAAAAAAGAAGGCATCCAATCTTCTAATTTGCGATTTTAATGGCGTCATTATTGGTATTCGAATCATGTTTGCCTATCGTGTTATAAAGAAAAACTGGAATGAGATGCATGCACCCGATAGCTATCGGATGGGGGAGGATGGTCTTATAATCAACGATACCCGTCTGGATGATGGAAGCCTTTGTTTGGTACTCGATTATGAAAAACTGCTCTCAGATGTCGTTCCCCAAGCCATGGTCAATATACAAGAGTCTACTCAAAACATCCAAAATATACTCATACCCGAGAAGCTCAAACATGGCACCGTCCTCATTGCTGAGGATTCGAAAACAGCGCAACGCCATCTTGCGCAAATATTTACAAACGCCAATCTCTCGTATCAAATTTTCAATAATGGGAAAGAGCTGA
>JAUXSZ010000055.1 GCA_030679635.1 Sulfuricurvum sp.
GGCGGTATTGATAGCCGTTGTTTTGTTGATAATGATGCCCCTAAAACGATCGACATTATTTTTGTTACTGCCGATAAAGGTCTTTGCGGCGGTTTTAACTTGCAAACGATCAAAGCGGTAAAACGTTTAATGAACGAATACAAAAATAAGAACGTAAACATTCGTCTCCGCGGTATCGGTAAAAAAGGGATTGAGTATTTTCATTTTAATCAAGTTGAACTGCTTGATGAAGTGAAAAATCTCAGTTCTTCTCCCGATATGCAGCGATCCAGTGAGTTTATGGCACGATCGGTTAAAGATTTCAAAGATGGCATTGTTGATGCGGTTTATCTCGTCTATAATGGTTACAAGAATATTATTACTCAAGAGTTGCACGTTAATAAGATATTGCCGGTTTCAGTAGAAGATTTTGATTGTGAAAAAAGCAAAAACTCTGTACTTGATCTTGAAGCGTATGATGAAGAAGCGATGCTGGATTCATTGGTAACAAAATACGCTGAATTCAATATGTATTATGCGTTAATTGATTCAGTTGCGGCTGAACACAGTGCACGTATGCAAGCCATGGATGCTGCAACAAACAATGCAAAACAAATGGTTAAGTCGTTGACGGTCAAGTACAACAAAGCGCGACAAGAAGCGATTACGACGGAGCTTATTGAGATTATAAGCGGCGTAGAGTCGATGAAATAATGATGGAGGAAAGAATGATTGGTAAAATTGCTCAAGTAATTGGTCCTGTTGTTGACGTTGATTTCGAAGGTTACCTTCCTGCAGTCAATGAAGCAATAGAAGTAAATGTAAGTGTTGAAGGGAATACGACTCGTCTTGTTCTTGAAGTAGCTTCACACCTTGGTAATGGTCGTGTACGTACGATTGCTATGGATATGTCTGAGGGTCTGGTACGTGGATTGGCTGCAACCGCAACCGGTGCACCGATCAAAGTTCCTGTCGGGGATAAAGTCCTTGGACGTATTTTCAACGTTATCGGTGAAACCATCGATGGCGGAGATGAAATCGTAGATTGTGAGAAATGGTCTATCCACCGTGATCCGCCACCACTTATCGAACAAAGTACGAAAACAGAAATGTTTGAAACAGGGATCAAAGTTGTAGACCTTCTAGCACCGTACGCAAAAGGTGGTAAAGTCGGTCTCTTCGGTGGTGCCGGTGTTGGTAAAACGGTTATTATCATGGAATTGATTCACAACGTGGCTCACGGACATGAGGGTCTTTCTGTATTCGCGGGTGTCGGTGAACGTACACGTGAAGGAAATGACCTTTACCACGAGATGAAAGATTCCAGCGTTTTGGACAAAGTTGCCCTGTGCTACGGTCAAATGTCTGAGCCTCCAGGAGCACGTAACCGTATCGCGTTGACGGGTCTTACCATGGCAGAATATTTCCGTGATGAAAAAGGGCTTGATGTATTGATGTTTATCGATAATATCTTCCGTTTTGCACAGTCAGGTTCTGAAATGTCAGCGCTTCTTGGACGTATCCCATCAGCTGTTGGTTACCAACCGACATTGGCTCGTGAAATGGGTGCATTACAAGACCGTATTACCTCAACAACGAAGGGTTCTATCACTTCGGTACAAGCGGTATACGTACCTGCGGATGACTTGACAGACCCGGCTCCGGCTTCAGTTTTTGCTCACCTTGATGCAACAACGGTTCTTAACCGTAAGATTGCTGAAAAAGGGATCTATCCTGCGGTTGATCCATTGGATTCAACATCACGTTTGCTTGATCCGCAAATTGTTGGTGAAGAGCACTACGGTGTTGCTCGCGGTGTTCAAAAAACATTGCAAAAATACAAAGATTTGCAAGACATCATTGCGATTCTTGGTATGGACGAGTTATCTGAAGAAGATAAATCGGTTGTTGAGCGTGCGCGTAAAATCGAGAAATTCCTTTCTCAGCCTTTCTTCGTAGCGGAAGTATTTACAGGTTCACCTGGTAAATATGTAAAACTTGAAGACACCATCAAAGGATTCAAAGGAATTCTGAACGGTGATTACGACCATTTGCCAGAAAGCGCATTTTACATGGTTGGTGATATGAATGAGGCGATTGAAAAAGCTGCAAAAATGAAAAGCAAATAATTGCTTTTCATCCTAAAGGATAGATAATGCATACTCTAAATTTAGAAGTGCTAACACCAAGTGGCTCGATTTTTAACGGTGCTGTTAAAAGTGTAACCGTTCCCGGAGAAGAAGGGGAATTTGGTGTTCTACCTGAGCACGTGGGATTAACAACACTGCTGCAAGCAGGTGTTATTGATATCATTAAAGAAAATGGTAAAAAAGAATCGATCGTTGTCAATTGGGGCGTAGTCCAAATTGCCAATAATTTGGTTACCGTCCTTGTTGATGGTGCTGTTGCTATTCGTGGTGATAGTGAAAGTGACATTGCAAAAGCGCTTGACGAAGCAAAAGAACTTATTGCAAGCGTCGCAGATTCTAGCTCTATGATCGCGTCTGTATCCGCGCGTGTTGAGTCGGCTGCTCATTCACATATGATCTAACGCTCATGTTTGAGCTTCTTTCTCTCTTTATCGCTAAAAGTCATCCGGTAACACTTGGCGTGTTACTGGTTCTTTCTCTCTATTTTGTCGTCATTAATTGGATTTTTTTCTACCGTTTGTTATCTCTTAATCAATGGATATCTCAAGAGAATGAGACATTAGAAACTCTCTTGATGGGTTCACAGCGTCTTAATGATTACTCGTTTCTTTCTCCTTTTTTAAAGAGCGGTAGTTCCCACTCAAAACCTTTATTTGATTTGGCACAATTTGCTGCTACGAAAGAAGCGACTAAAGGGTTGACGGTACTCTCCGTAGTGGCGTCTACAACCCCTTTTATCGGTCTTTTTGGAACGGTTGTTTCTATTTTGGATACGTTCAGTCATATCGGTCAGGCCAGTGGTACCATGAATATTATTGCTACGGGTGTTTCGGATGCTCTTGTCGCAACAGCATCCGGTATTTTTGTGGCTATATTTGCCTACAGTTACCATCAAATTTTAAAACGCCAGTCGTTTGAATTGGTAGGCCTCATCCGAATGCAAAGTGATTCTCTGCTCTCTAAGGTTCAGTAAGTATGTATGACTGGGACGATAAACCGGAGCTTAACATTACACCGCTCGTGGATGTAATGTTGGTTCTGTTGGCTATTTTAATGGTTATATCGCCCAATATTATTTATGAAGAGTTGATCAATCTACCAAAAGGTTCAGCTCAAACTGAAGTAAAAGAGAAAAAAGAGATTGAAATACTCATCAGCGCTACGAAAGAAATCAAGGTTAACAATCAAGTGTTCGAACTGGCAACTTTTAGCGATAACTTCAGGTTATTCGCTAATCGTTTTTCACCGGATACGATTGTCCGTATCAGCGCCGACCATCAACTGGATTACGGAGATGTGATGAATGTTATGAGTGCTGTAAAGCGTTCTGGATTAACGAATATTTCACTCGCAACCAGCGGTTGAGTTTATTTAAAAATTACCTAAGAGTATTTTTTACATGAATTTACACTATCAGCGCTTTTTTATTCTCAGCGGCGTAATCTCTTTTTTTATTTTGGGGCTCGTCGTCTCTTTTTTTAGTGTAAAATTTCTGAAATCACCTGAGCCTAATGCTTTTGCTTTAACGCAAAGTGACGTCATTTCGGTTTCATTAGACCAAACAACACCATCGGTAGCTGAAACAACACCATCTCCCGTGGTTCAAGCCCCTTCGGATCCCCTCATCGAACCCAAAGCACAAAGCGTTCTTCAACCTCCAGCTGCCGAGGAGAAACCGCCCGTTCCTGAAATTGATGATTTATTTTCCACCGTCCAAACGACTAAAAGTCGTGCCAAACCCAAGGAAAACACAAAGCAGCTCTCAGAATTAAATGCATTGGAAGAAAAGGTTCTGACATCGAAACGAGATTCGAAACTTTTTGAAAAAGTTAAAACACTTGATTTGGCAAAATCGGGTGTTAAAATGGTGGCGATATCAAGCGGACCAATCGTAAACGAATACAATGCTAAAATTCAAGGCATTATCTACGCTAACTTTCATCCGGCTTCCGGCACGGAAGGATTTGCGGCTCGTGTTCGCATGACACTAAGTTCTGATGGCAAATTGCTCTCTTACCGTGTTATCAGCTATTCTGGGAGTGCTGTGTTTAACGCGGAAGTCGATTGGCTCAAAGAACGATTACGACAGGTTGTATTGCCTCAGCATCCGCAGGGTGAAGAGGCTGTTTTTGAAATTATATTGACGGCAAAGGAATAAAATGCGCTACTGGATTATCCTGGCTTTATGGATGGCAACTCTGTGGAGTGCAGATGCCACACTAGAGGTGACAAAAAACGTGGGAACGCTGCCCCGCCTAGCTATTGAAGATGGAAGTAATGCGAGCGGAGAATTCGGATTAAAATTTCATAAAATGTTGAGTGCTGATATGAAGGTTGTTTCCTTATTTGATGTTGATGAAAGCTATTCAACACAACTCTATGATAATACTCAACCGTCTTCATTGCATAAGGATGCAAGCTATATTTTACGGTATCGTTTGCTCTTTGATGGAAGCGGGGGATACAAGACCGATGTTAAATTGCTTCAAAACGGGATAGAGCTTTTTAGTAAAATCTATTATTTGAAGCAAAGTGAAATGTTGGTTTTTCTTTCCCATTCCGTCGCCTATGACATTAATGCAAAAATGGGTGGGGGACCCCTAGAATGGATGAAACGCAAAGTCATTTTTATTCGTCTAAGTGGACCGAGACGCTCTGATATCGTGGCAGCTGATTATACCTTGTCGTATCAAAAAGTGATTTTGAG
>JAUXSZ010000187.1 GCA_030679635.1 Sulfuricurvum sp.
CATTTTTACATCAAACCGCATCGACGGACACGCTTCATCACCGATGGTCGGCATTTCGTTCTCAAGTGCACAGACAGCGAGTTGACGCTCACGCAGTTGGATGAGCGGACGGATGACGATCAGACCGTTTCCTGCCTTGTATTTAGGAGCAAGGGCACGCATGTGACCGTTGTAGATCATGTTCATAAAAAAACTCTCCGCCGCATCATCGAGATGGTGCCCAAGGGCTACTTTATTGCATCCGTGTTCCAATGCCGCACTGTAAAGGGCACCGCGTCGCATACGGGAGAAAAAACTGCAAAAGGATGAATTTGGGCGAATTTTATCTTCTGCAAGCTCATACGTATTGGTTGCGTGAATAATATGAGGTATCCCATACAATGCACAGTGTTCACTTAGTTTGGTTAAATCTTCCCCCATCCCATACGTTACCGTTACGGCGATGAGTTCAAATTTAAAGGGAGCCCGTCGTTGTTGTTCACGAAGCGCGTGTATCATCGTCAATGAGTCTTTACCGCCGCTAAGACCGACGAGAATTTTATCCCCCTCTTCGATCAAATTGAATGCGGCGTTTGTCTGCCCGATACGACGCATAATCTTTTTATTAAGATTAATTTTCAAGTCGTTTTACCATCTCTAAAATAAATGTCGCGCTCACCGCCGCCGAAGTTTTCAAGAAGGCATCAAAATCCTCACTCGCTCCCCCGTCCGCCGTGTCGCTAATCGCCCGAAGAACGAAAAAGGGGATATCGAAGTTTTGACATACGCACGCAACGCTCGCCCCTTCCATCTCCAAAGCATCGGCATTAAACGTTTGTTGTATCCACGACTTTCGCTCACTGCTGGCAACGAATTGATCGCCTGTGGCAATAATCCCCTCATACAAATCAATGCCCATATCAATAGCCACTTCAGAGGCAAGGGAACGAAGTATCTCATCCGTATCGATCATCAGTGATCCCTCAGGGATAAAACCATAAGGATGACCGAAGGCAACGATATCGACATCGTGCTGACACAATGCACTCGCCATCACCAAATCACCGATTTTTAACTCTTCTGAAATACCGCCAGCTACACCGCTAAAAAGCAATTTTTGTGCGCCAAAACGCTCTATCATCACCGTTGCCGTAATCGCCGAAAAGACTTTTCCGATTTTAGAATACGCAATCACCAACTCATGCCCACCGTAAACACACTCATAAAATACGGTCCCTGCATGTTCGGTACGCGTGTATTCACCCACTGTTGCTAAAATCGGGTCGATCTCTTCGCGCATTGCGCCCATGATCGCTATTTTCATTCCAAATCCTTTAATCCTATTATTTT
>JAUXSZ010000195.1 GCA_030679635.1 Sulfuricurvum sp.
GTAATCGGCCATTTTCGCCCAAAAGTTTGATCAGATTATTGATTTCAAGGCTTTTCGCACTCTCAACCATCTCAAGAACCAAATTGGTTTTAGCAGAAACGGCAATGTCATTACTGCGCATAATCTGAAGGAACTTGCTCTCATTAAAAGCAGTAGCCAGAACCGTAAAAAGTTCGGCCGTATTATCTAATGATGCTTCGTCCAAGATAGCCATGAGTGATTGAACATAACGCTTAGCAATCAGTTCTTCATTCATATTAGGCCACCTTCTTTTTCAAAATGTCTGTCATGGCATCTTTGCCCAAACTCACATCGCTTGCGCGCATAACATCGCCCATGACATCACCGACTACTTCACGTACCATTTTGCGTTTTTCAAGATCCATCAAGGCATTGTTTTGCTTTTGTACGATTTCAACGTCCAATTCATACTGTGCCATGATTTTATCACTTAGGAGTTTGCACTCTTTTTTCGTGATTTCACTCAAGTCCTGTGCAAATCGATTAGCATCATCCACTTTATGCTCTGCAGCTTCTTTTAAACGTTTTGACTCACGCAAACGCTCTTGCACTTTTTCAAGTTCAGATGCGATAGCTGCGCTTCTCCCACCAAAATAATTTTTGAGGGGTTCCGCCAAAAGGTAATAAAGTATTCCTGCAAATATAAGGAAGTTAACGGTTCGTTGAACAATATCCGTAGAACCCTCGTGCGCAGCGTCAGATCCAAATAGATAAGCACTGAGCATTAATACAGTAACCAATATTTTACCCATATTATCTCCTCAAATCTGATTTAGCTTAGCTGATACAGCGGCTTGGAAAGATGGAGCTTCAGCATGAAGCGCCTCTTTCAATCGTGAACGTTCTTCAGACATTGCGTCTTCAAACTTAGTATATTCTTGTGCCAGTTCAGCACGTTTTGCCTCTATCTTGCTGTTTGCCAACGCTTTGGCCTCAGCAACAACTTTTTCTCTTATTGCATGCGCTTCTAGTTTAGCATCACTAATAATCTTTTCCGCTTGAGAGTGAAATGCAGCAATCTCGGCATCGTTGTTGCCAACGTGTTCGAGATCTTTTTTAATATCCGCATCCCGTTTTTCCATATAGTTGAAAAGAGGTTTGTAAAGCAAACTATTAAGAGCGGCAATAAGGACAAGGAAGACAATCAGTGTGCTGCCTAGCAACATCGGACTTATATCTAACATACCACCTCCTAAAAGTTGCGTGATTATACAACTAGTAAATTGAAGGGACAGTTAAACGGTGGAAATTATGAAGAAAGTGTGGTTAAAAATGTCTCAATCTGACCATTATTCTCAAACTCAAGGGTCAACTTCGACCCTTTTTTTGATGTTTTAAGACCCATTTTTGCTAAATGCTTTTGCAGTTCATCAAAATTTAGCGCTTCGATTGTAACATGCGGCTCAACAGCACTCTCGCGAGGAAGCTTAAAGCTCTTGGCCATTTGCTCAACATCACGTACGCTTAGTTTTTGACCAATGATCGAATCAATCATCAAAGATTGCTCATTTTGATCCAATCCTACAACGACTTTTGCGTGACCGGCACTGATTTTTCCCTCGACCAGTGCTTTGCGCCCTTTATCACTCAACTGCAGCAAACGGAGGGTATTGGTGATTTGTGCACGGCTTTTATGAACCGTATGGGAGAGCTGATCGTGCGTCAACTCATGTATCTCGATTAATTCTTGATACGCTTGTGCCAAATCAATCGCATTGAGCTCATCACGCTGAATGTTTTCAATCAACGCATGCTGGCGCATTTGTTCATCGCTTACGGAAACGATGATCGCTTTAATGGTTTTGAGTTTTGCCAATTTACTGGCACGCAAGCGTCGCTCACCCGCGATGAGAACATAGCCGTCAAGATCTTCTTTGACAACAATCGGCTGCAAGAGACCGTGAGTTTTTATGGATTCACTGAGCTCGGATAGGGACACCGGATCAAAGTGTTTACGCGGTTGATACGGATTGGGACGCACTTCTGTTATTGAAATTTCTTCAAATCCGTTTCGCTTAGGAAGTTCATTATCGTATGCTTCTTCGATTTCACTCAGTAATGCGCCCAGACCTCGTCCTAGAGCTGATGCTTTTGCCATTTACGATCCTTAAGCGATGATTGCGTGAGCAAGATCTTGATAGGCTAAAGATCCGCTCGATTTTACATCGTACAAAATAGCCGGTTTTCCAAAACTTGGAGACTCTGCCAATTTTACGTTACGCGGAATGACGATGTATTCATCTTCGCGTGTTTTAAACAATTTTGCCTGAAAATGTTGACGTAAATCTGCAAATACTTGGCGTGAAAGATTGTTTTGCGCGCTGTACATCGTAGGGAGGAACCCTTTGATGGTTAATTTCGGATTGATGGTTTTACGAACCAACTTCACCGTATTCAACAGCTGAGCCAATCCTTCCAACGCGAAGAATTCGCATTGAATAGGAATAATCACCGAATTGGAAGCGCTCAATGCATTGATAGTCATTGGCCCTAGTGCAGGGGGTGAATCGATAATAATGTAATCGTATTCTTCTTTTACCTGAGCAATCGCGCGCTTCAAGATCAGCTCGCGCCCTTTGGCGTTGTTGGCATCGTAATACTCTTTTTCAACGCCAACCAAACCAATGTTGGACGGTGCAATAAAAAGCTTCGGCAATTCGGTCTTTAAAATAATTTCATGCAGTTTTTTTGCTCCGATAAGAACATGATAGATATTGAACTCATAGTTATTGCGGTGGTACCCTAATGATGTTGTCGCATTTGCTTGCGGATCGGCATCGATGAGGAGAACTTTTTTCTCGGCAACGGCTAATGAAGCAGCTAAATTTACAGCAGTCGTTGTTTTACCAACTCCGCCTTTCTGATTTGCGATAACGATTACTTCACTCATCTTAAACTAAATATCCTTTGTCCATTGCATTCAAGGGAACCGTCGTCTAATAAGACGGCATCTTTCAATCCAATTATTGCTTGATGGGTATGTGTTGTGAACGATTTGCTTCTTTCGAATTCTAACTCGAACTTACTAAATATCTGCTTCCATGACGGAAATTTTTTGAGTTCTAAAATATAATAATTTGTTAACTGTTGAGAGGTGATAGGTATATCAATTTTTGAAAAATTTAGTGGCGCGCTGGATAGATTGATCCCGATCCCGCACACAAGGCAATCACCCACCAAGTTCGTAATGACACCGCCCAGTTTTTGGTCATCCAAATAAAAATCATTAGGCCACTTTAGCCATACCTTTGAGCCTAAACGGTTCAAAAGCTCTTTCATTATGAAGGCAAAATAGATCGAGGATGACTCTAGTTTTAAATCATTGGGTAATTGTGAACGGTTGATCGCAACCGAAATAAATAAATTTCCCTCTTCGCCAATCCATGCATTTCCTCGACTGCCGCTACCGTGTGTCTGCGAAACTGCCCCAACACATACCGGTGCAGTTAATGCTTTCGTTTTAAGCGCATCTATCAAATACGTTTGCGTTGACTCTATTTCCTCAAGCCAGAATATTTCCACACCCAAGTCGCTTTCCGTTTAAATAAGCCACCGCAGAAGTCTCTTGTTTTGAAGGTGCTTGAACTTTTAGCAGACGCAACGAACCTTTTGCACATTGAACAAGAATGCTTTCATCATCAACTGCAATAATTTCCCCTGCAGTCCCATGGCTTTGGCTCTCATTTAATTTCATCTCTTTAAGTTTCAATCCAGAGTTCAAATAAATACCCGGCCATGGTGTAAAAGCACGATAACGGTTGATGATCTCACCGGCATTATCAAAGGTTGTCAATCCGTCCGATTTGGAAATTTTAGTACAGTGGCTCGCATCTTCTTCATTTTGGGCAACACAGCTTTTTCGATCCCAGTTGTGCACGATATCTGAAGTGAGTTCACATGCTGTTTGCGTTAGACGCTCATACAGGGATTCCACCATCTCATCGCAACCTATCTCAAGCGTAGAAATTTTAATAATAGCCCCCGTATCGAGTCCCTCATCCATCCACATAGCGGTAACGCCGGTTTGGGGATCATTGTTTAGCAAACTTTGCTGAATCGGGCTCGCTCCGCGGTATTGTGGAAGAATCGACGCGTGGAGGTTAACGCAGGGTACGTATTCCAGGATTGCTTTGGGTAAAATCTGTCCGTAAGCCGCAACGATTATCATGTCGCACTCAATCCTCAGCAATTCCTCAACAACCGCCGTATCCCTCAGTCTTTGGGGTTGATAGACGGGAATATGAACTTCTTGTGCCAATACTTTTACCACAGGAGGGGTCAAGATCGCCTTGCGTCCGACCGGTTTATCGGGCTGTGTGTATACGGCTACGATCTCTACATCATCAGTCTCGATAAGCGTTTTGAGAATATCGGCAGCATAATCGGGTGTCCCCATGAATATAATGCGTGTCATGCTATAGTGCTTTCGCTTGAAACAAACTGCCGCCTAAATGGGTGTCGTTCAGTAAAAAGGAACGTACATCGGTGAGATCAAATCCGCTTGCTAAAAACATCGAACCCCCTCGTTTGAGTAAAAAATCGGCAGCTTTGAGCTTCGTCACAATACCGCCTGTTGCAAAACTGTGATGAGGAGTGACCTCGGAAGTGAGTTCATCCTCTGTAATGGAGTCTATGTGCCCTCTGATTTTTGCGTCATCATGCGTTCGGGGATCTTTGTCGTAATACGCATCGATATCGGAGAGTATTACGAGCATATCGGCACCGAAATGGTATGCCGCATAGGCTGAGAGCTGGTCATTGTCCCCGAGAACCAACTCTTCGGTTGCGGTTGCATCGTTTTCATTGATAATAGGGACAACGCCGTTTTGCAATAAGGTTTCGATCGTGTCTTTCGCTTTTTGCGATTCTTCATCGGTATTAAAGTTGGCAGCGGTGACTAAGATTTGTGCGGGGATGATCTGATGATGCTCGAACATTTTTTTGTACTTGTTCATCAATATCGGCTGACCGATGGAGGCGAGTGCTTGTTTGTTCGACAAGAGTTTTTTATCAAGTTTAAGCTCGGTATAACCTGCGGCAACAGCGCCGGAAGAGACAAGAATCACTTCGTACCGCTCTTTGAGTTGGGCAATAAAGTCAACCAGATTTTGCATCCGATCTTTGGCGATCCGATTTTGTTCGCTTAAAACCGCACTGCCGACTTTTACTACTAGCCGTTTCATTAACGCTCTATTTGAACCATATGGTAAAGGGCATACGTTAAAGGCTTAATGTTCAGATTGATCGCTGAAGAAATCGGGGCAACGAAAAAAGGAAGTGACGTGTCACGGAACCCTTTGTCAAAGTTTTCCTGCTCATATACCGGATACTCATCACTGAATCCAAAACGACTTTTTTTAACCGGTTCAAGGTTGAGCAATTTCAAAAACGCATTGCTTTTCTCAATCGCTTCATCAGGACTCATCGCATCAGCGCGGGTCAATGCTATCGCATAGTTGCGCTCTGCCAAAAGGGGTGAAAATTTTTCAAGCTCTTCTTTTAACGTTTCGTACTGGTGCTGCAATTCATGATAAGAAGCCAAGTCAATCATAAAGAGCAATGTTTTTGTCCGTTCGATATGGCGCAAAAACTTCAGCCCCAGCCCTTTTCCCTCAGATGCTCCACCGATAATACCCGGAATATCCGCCATAATGTACGAATCAAATTCACCGATATTGATCTGACCAAGCTTAGGAGTCAAGGTCGTAAACTCGTAATTCGCAACTTCTGGACGGGCATTCGATACCGTAGAGATAAGGGTTGATTTCCCGACATTAGGGAAACCGACCAATCCGACATCGGCGATAAGTTTTAGATCGAGTCTTACAATGCGCGTTGTTTCAGGCTCACCCGGTTGAGCGTACATTGGCTTTTGATTGATCGACGATTTAAAGTGAACGTTTCCGAGACCACCGCGACCGCCTGTCAGGAATAATACTTCTTGCCCGTTTTCTAATAGATCAAGCAAAATTTCACCGGTCTCAACATCAACTACCTGCGTTCCCGGCGGGACGACGATAACGAGTTTTTTACCGGCTTTGCCGTACATATTCGAGCCTGAACCCGGTTGCCCTTTTTCCGCTTTAAGAGTTTTATTCCCCTGAAAATTGGCCAAAGTGTGGGTATTGTTATCTACTTTGAAGTAAACATCACCACCTTTTCCGCCATCGCCGCCGTCTGGGCCGCCTTGAATGACAAATTTTTCGCGTCTAAACGCCACACATCCTGCTCCACCTTTACCCGAAGAAACAGTTATTACTACGCTATCGCTAAACATTCATCATCCTTATCTGGCTTAAAACTATACTTTGAATTTCAACACTGTTAGAAAAGTACACTATTAAGAAAATACATTGTTGGAAAAAACTTAGAGATCGGGCAGAGATGCCCGATGAGGAAAATTAAGCGGCAGGAACGACAGAAACTTGTTTGCGTTTTTTGTCTTTACGGTGAAATAAAACAACACCGTCAACCAATGCATACAAAGTGTGGTCTTTACCCATACCGATATTTTTACCAGGGTGAACTTTTGTTCCGCGCTGACGAATAATGATATTACCCGCACGTACTACTTCACCACCATATTTTTTGACACCGAGTCTACGTCCCGCTGAGTCGCGGTTATTCTGTGTACTACCTTGACCTTTCTTATGAGCCATGCTGTCCTCCTACTTTATTATTACGCAGTGATCTTGATGATACGAACGCGTGTGTGATCTCTACGGAAACCACGTTTAACTTTACTGTCTTTACGACGACGTTTTTTGAAAACGATGACTTTACGGTCACGGCCTTCATTAATAACTTCAAAAGTGACGACAGCACCCTCTACATATGGAGTACCAGTTCTTAGTTCACCGTTATTAACGGCAAGAACTTCTTTGATTTCGACGGTAGTCTTTGGATCAAGACTCATTCTATCGAACAAAAGGATATCACCCTCTTGAACTTTGTACTGTTTCCCGCCGTTTTTGATAATTGCGTACATTACTGTTCCTTACTTTACAAGTCTACAAAAAGTTGCGAATTGTAGCGAAATAATATTTAAGCTTAAATTAAAATGGAGACTCGTTATGCAAGTCCCACAAGTTTACGCATCTATTTACGTCAATCTGAACTATAATCTAGCTGCAGCATTATACATAAATCTACATTAGCCCCACCTAATAGGCTAAATCGTTTTTAAAATAAAAAAAATAGAGGAGACGCTTTTCGGCAGAGAAATTGGCGTATAATCAAATTCCGTGGTGATTATTCTCTAGAACTTCTTTTATAGTTTTTTCATCCGCTTCATGGATATCTAAGACAGTCCCTTCAAAAACGAGATCCATCCCTGCTAAGGGATGGTTTCCATCCAGTGTAGCCTTCTTGCCTTTTATCTCTTTGACGGTATAGATAATAACGTCATCACAATCGTCTTCCATATAGCCATCGATTTCCATTCCAATGGTTAAATCTTCAGGAAGTTCGCTTATGTTTTCAGTAACAACCAATTCTGAATCATATGCACCAAATGCCTCATTGGCAGATAAGGCTACCGTGAAGGTCTCTCCGATTTTTTTTCCTTCTAAAGCGTCTTCAACTGCTTTAAAAAGCTGTCCATAATCACCATGCAAATACATAAGAGGTTCTGTTTCTTCGTGAAGAAGCTTTCCCTCACTATCGTTAATATGATAATCGACGGTGACAATACAATTTTTAGTAACTAACATGGGTTTTGCCTTTTAACGCTTTTATCGAGATTATAGCAGGAGTTTAGCAAGCTTCCCAAGTTACTCTTGACATTTGAAACACTCAAAGATACAATACCCAAATAAATTAGTTGCATAGTCAACTATAGGAGAATTCATGAATCGGTGCGAATGCCCTACAGACCTCTCATTGGGGTGTATCACGACACAAGCTGCTCTGAGCGCGCGAGCCTTTTTATCCCGTCGATTGGAACTAAACGGTATAGATATGACGATCGAACAGTTCAAAGTGATGGTCGTGTTGTGGAAAGAGAAGAGTTCTACACAACAAAACATCGCCGATTTTGTCGGTAAAGATAAAACCAGTGTTACGCGCCTCATTGCAGGTTTGGAAAAACGCTCTCTGATTCAGCGCTGTACCGATAAAACCGATAAGCGGTGCAACCTCGTCACTCTCACACCTCAGGGGATCGCACTGGAAACTCCGACGATGGCAGTTCTCGGAGAAGCGAGTGCATTTGTCCATCGTAACATCGATCCCAAAGAACTTGAAATCACCCTGCGTGTTTTACAGCAAATGTGCCAAACATTAAATTCTACTCAAAACTCCCAAAAGGAACTTTTATGAACCATGTAACTACCATTGCCCTCTCATCTGTTTTACTCCTCGCACTTTGCGGATGCGAACGCCCAAAAGCTGCAGGGATGGAGAAACCTCCCGAAGGTCCTGTCCCTGTTACAACTACGGAGGTAAAAATAGGTGATTTCCCGGCCGTTTTGGAAGCGACGGGACAAACTCAAGCCTTTAATACGGTACAAGTCTATGCACGTATTAACGGATACCTTCAAAAACGCGCTTATATTGAAGGCTCACAAGTGAGTAAAGGTCAAACTCTCTTTACCATCGACCCTTCCGATTTGAAAAATGCGCTTGAGAGTGCCAAAGCATCTTATGAGCTCGCCATTGCCAATCACACCAATGCCAAAGCGGTTTTAAATCGAATGAAACCTCTAGCGGAAGCCAATGCCGCCAGCCGTCAAGAACTCGACACAGCAACCGCCAATGAACGCAATACCGCTGCCGCAGTGATGGGGGCTAAAGCCTCATTGGAACAAGCCAAACTCAATCTCAGTTACACGACGATCAAAGCGCCGATCAGCGGGTTTGTTGACAAATCCAAGATTGACGTCGGTACCTACGTCGCCGCAGGAGCGAACGGTTTGCTCACAACCGTCTATCAAAGCGATCCGATGTACGTC
>JAUXSZ010000197.1 GCA_030679635.1 Sulfuricurvum sp.
TCCCAATACCGATGTGGCGATTATGGGGTTTAATCACTCTAGGTTGGGTGCATATGAGCGCTTTACATGTCTTAATCCTGCTGTGATAGAAGATTCTGGGCTTCGTCATCATATTCGCAATCGAAGCCGAATGCTTTTTCGTGCCTTGGTGGATAATGATTTTACCGAATTGCTGGCGGTGCTCAAATTTGCCCCCATTTTTATCGATCAGGCCTGCGATCAGATGATCAACGGACGCATATGGAATGAGCATTACGCCTCTGCCTTTCATGCCTCACAGTTTTTGGAGTTGGCGGTGGAGTATCACAGTGACAAGCTTTTCGAGGGGGTTATTCGGCGTTTACGGCCGCTTAAACATCTCACTTTTGATGAAGTAAAAGCACTTTTAGCAGAGCTTTGTGATCAAGCACAAAAGTTGCATGCAAAAGTAAAAGAACACTATGTAAGGGGATTTGAACAGTGGATTACTGCTGAAAAACTCCATCCGCTACAAGTGATCGTATTACGAAAGCAAATTGCTCTACTAAAGGAATCCCATGTCTGAGACAAAACTCAAAGTGATGAAAACCATCTTTAATCTTAGTGATGAGTGGGAATACAACATTTATGAATCGGATGATATAGCCGAATACGCACAAATGGATAAAACAGAAGTGAAAAACATTATGTCCCAACTCTATGATGAGGGGTATTTGGGAGAGTGTATGAGTGCTGGGGATGATGGGTACGATACCTTTTACCTCAACCGTCGCGGACGTCAGGCGATAGGAATCGAATAATGATGAAACTGGTCGTATTTTATGAGAAACCTTTTTGTGCCGCCAATGCCAAACAAAAAGCGATACTACGCAAAAGCGGTTGTACGCTGATTGAACGTAATCTTCTGGAACACGGTTTAGATGCCGATACTCTTCGCAGTTTTATGGGTAACAAAGATGTGCCTGAGTGGTTCAATCCTGCCGCACCAGCAATCAAAAATGGTCTTATCTCTCCTGAGACCTTGGATGAGCCAGAAGCGCTGGAGTTGCTGATGGGTGATCCGATCCTAATCCGCCGACCGTTGATGATGATTGGCATTGAAAAATTGTGCGGATTTGATACGGATAAAGTCTCTGAAATGCTGGATCGTTACGTCGAACCGATGCCGAAGAT
>JAUXSZ010000203.1 GCA_030679635.1 Sulfuricurvum sp.
CTCTTCGATGAGCCCCTCTTTGATCATGTCTGCCGGGTCTTTTCCCCCCTCAAATAGGATCACCCCTCCCTCAAATCCCCCCATGCTGAGGAGTTTCGAGGCTTTGAGGGCGGCGGCACGGCCCGCTTTGTCCCCGTCGTATGCTACGAGAACGCGTGGCTCCCCTTTGCGCAACAGCGGGAGGTGCTCTGCGGTAAGCGCTGTCCCCAGCGTTGCGACACTCTGGGTAAACCCTGCTTGATGGAGCATCACGACATCGAGATACCCCTCGGTAACAATGATCTCTTTGTGTTTATAGATCGATTCACGCGCCAGAGGATAAGCATACAAAAGGCGTGACTTGTTGAAAATCGCATTTTGCGCGGAGTTGACGTATTTGGCTTGGTGCCCTGTGATGGTTCGACCCCCGAAACCGACAATGGAACCGTTTGGGGCATGGATGGGGAAGGTGATCCGCTCAATGAAACGGGCGAACTCTCTCCCCCCATCACTGCCGATAGCCCCCTGCTCAACCGATTCTTGGATTGAGTAGCGGTGCTGTTTTAGAAATTCGAGCGTTTGCGCAGAGGCGGGGGCATAGCCGATTCCGAACCGCTCGATACTGGAGCTAAAAATGCCCCGATCGGTGAGGTAGGTTTTGGCGACTGCATGGGTATCGAGGAGTTTTTGATACCATCCGTTGAGCTGGTCGAGGAGATTGGAGCGCTCTTTGCGCTCGTTGTTGTCGGTGTACTGGAGGGAGAAATTGACGGAAACTGCGAGTTTTTCGATGGCTTCGGGATAATTGAGCTTCTCATATTCCATGACAAAGCTAATCGAATCACCGCCTACACCGCACCCGAAGCAATGGTATTTTTGACGCGCAGGGTTGACGGTAAAGCTGGGCGATTTTTCATCGTGAAACGGACAAGGTGCTTTGAAATTCGCACCCGCCCGCTTGAGCTCAATATAGGAGCCCACAACATCAACAATATCAAGACGGGATTTGAGCCCTTCAATGGAATCTGCGGTTATCATGGTGCAATTTTAGCTTAATGTGTCTAAAGCTGTGGTATAATTCCGGTTCAAAATCTTAAATAGAAAGTGGGTGATGTGAATGCCTGGTATTATCTTACGCCAAGATGATAATTTTGACGCTGCTTACCGACGTTTCAAGAAACAAACAGATCGTAATCTTGTTGTTACTGAAGCTCGTGCGCGCCGTAACCATATAACGGAAACGGAAAAACGCAAACAGTTCAAAATCAGCGCGCGCAAAAAGATGTTAAAACGTCTCTACATGATGCGACGTTACGAATCTCGCCTGTAATTTCAGAGTGCTTCGGCACTTTGGTTACACCTTAGAATTTTCCCCTCAATTTTCTCACCTCTAACAAACCCATTACCATCCCTGTGATACAATTACGCACATAAATTTTTACGCAAGGCTTTACCCATGCTCTTTAGCGCACCCCTCAAAAGCAATTCCAAAAAAATCATGTTGTTGGGTTCTGGCGAACTCGGTAAAGAAGTAGCCATCGAAGCACAACGCTTAGGGATCGAAGTCGTTGCGGTGGATCGCTATGAGAATGCTCCTGCCCATCTTGTGAGCAATCGGTCTCATGTCGTTAACATGCAAGACAAAGAGGCTCTTCTCGAGATTATCCGCTTAGAAAAACCCGATTTCATTCTCCCTGAGATTGAAGCGATCAGCATTGATGCCCTTTTTGCGGCCGAAGAGGAGGGGTTTTGCGTTATCCCCAACGCCGAAGCGGTTAGTAAAACGATGAACCGTAAAAATATCCGCCGCTTTGCGAGCGAAGAGCTGGGGATTAAAACAAGCCGTTACCATTTTGTGTGTACGTATGAAGATATGTGTTATGCGGCGGAGGATGTCGGATTTCCGTGCGTTATCAAGCCGGTCATGAGCTCATCCGGACACGGGCAGAGCATTGCCAAGACCCCCTTTGATTTGGAAAACTCATGGGAGATCGCCAAAGAGGCGCGCGGCGATGCGAGCGAGCTGATCGTTGAGGAGTTTGTCCATTTTGATTATGAGATCACTTTGCTCACCGTCCGTAACGGTCAAGAGACGGTGTTTTGTGAGCCTATCGGCCATATCCAAAAAGACGGCGACTATGTCTTCAGCTGGCAGCCGATGGAGATGTCCAAAAAAGCGTTGAAACGCTCAAAAGCGATTGCCCAATCGATTACCGACGGTTTGGGGGGTCGCGGACTGTTCGGCGTTGAGCTGTTCGTCAAAGGGGACGAGGTCTATTTCAGCGAAGTGAGTCCACGCCCTCACGACACGGGGATGGTGACCCTCATTACCCAAAGCCAAAGCGAGTTTGCGCTGCACGTACGGGCCATATTGGGTCTGCCGTTGGGCTTCACGTTCTACGGAGAGGGAGCCAGTGCGGCGTTCAAATCTCAAAAAGAGTCCGATATGCCGGTGATCGATATCGAGGATTCCCTCTTTAGCGATAACAGCTTTGTCCGCGTATTCGGCAAACCCCAATCCCATGCAGGGCGACGGATGGCCGTTATCTTAGTACTGGACAATGTCAAGAAAGCGCTTAAAAAAGCGAAAAAAATGATCAAGAAGATGAAAGACGCATGAGAATCGTCCTTCTCGATACCCTCACCTTTGGTGATACCTCGCTAGTCCCGTTTGAATCGTTAGGGGAGGTGAGTGCCTATGCAACCACAACAGCGGAACAAACCGTTGTGCGTGTACGCGATGCCGATGTGATTGTCACGAATAAAGTGGTTATCAGCGATGCGGTGATGGAAGCCTCACCAAATCTCAAGCTTATCTGCGTAGCGGCTACGGGGATGAACAACATCGACCATGATGCGGCAGCTCGCCGCGGGATCATCGTCAAAAATGTTGCGGGATACTCGACCGACGCCGTCGTTCAGCATACGTTCTCAATGCTTTTTTACCTGATGGAACATTCGCACTACTATGATGACTATGTCAAAAGCGGTGGATGGGAAAAAGCAGAGGTCTTTACCCATATCGGCCCTTCGTTTCATGAACTGAGAGGGAAGACATGGGGGATTATCGGACTGGGCGAGATCGGGAGAGGGGTTGCGAGAGTAGCAACGGCATTCGGCGCAAAAGTCATTTATTACTCAACATCGGGCAAAAATGAGAACAGCGAGTTTGAGAAAACAACGTTGAGCCGTTTGATCGAAAACAGCGATATTGTCTCTGTCCACGCTCCTCTTAACGCCTCAACGGAAAATCTGATTTCCCACTCGGAGCTGCTGCAGCTCAAAGACGGTGCGGTACTTTTGAATTTGGGTCGGGGGGGAATCGTCGATGAGGATGCCCTCTCGGTCATCATCGACGTGAAACCGATTTACGTCGGTTTGGATGTGTTAGTGCGTGAGCCGATGAAAACATCACATCCGTTGCTCGGTGTAAAACACACGGAACGTCTCTATATTACCCCTCATATCGCATGGACATCGGTAGAAGCGCGTGAGCGGTTAATCGCGGGCACAATCGAGAACATCAAAACATTCGTAACAGCGTAGGTAACACTAACGCAATCCCCAAGAACAGTACGGATGTGATAAAAACCTGTACCGTCATGGTGCGGGGGGCACAGTTGTAGAGCGAAGAGAGATTGACGTTCGCCACGGCCAGCGGAACGATCAGTTCCAAAAACACCATCCCCTTCACCGCAGGTTCCATCTCCACATTTGCCAAAACAATCCATCCCAGAGCAGGGATTAAAATAAATTTCGTACCACTGATCCATGCCGTTAGACGTACGTTAAGTTCTTTCAGTTTTGTGCCGTACAGATAAATCCCAAACAAAACCAGCTGCATCGTCATGGAGGCATACGCCCCCATCATCAAGGTTTTATCCATGGCTTCGCTAGGGCGGTAGCCGACAAGATTGAGTAAAATAGCAACCATAGCCGCCCACAGTACGGGGAGCTTTAAAATATTCATCAAAGATACCCGTATGCTGAACTCTCCGCGTGAATAATAGAAA
>JAUXSZ010000204.1 GCA_030679635.1 Sulfuricurvum sp.
AATATGATGCAAGTTACCATCTTCAACATACAGAAGCGGTGTATTGGCTCCGGCAAATGTTAATTGTTTGTTTTCCAAATCTACATAACAAAATGCCCCGTCCATACCGTCATTCGATTCACTCGTTTCATCGTATTGCCCTAATGTCTCTTTGACCAAACGATTCATTTGGCTTAACAGTGCGGCAGGATCATCAAGATGTCTTTGTTGAGACAATAACCGGTCAAGAATCGAAATCACAACAAAGGTCATCAAAGCACCCGGAACACCGTGCCCTGTACAATCGATTATGGCCACAAAAAATCCTTTATCGGTTTTATCAACCCAATAACAATCTCCGCCGATGACATCTTTTGGTTTCCAGATAACGAAAGAGTCTTTTGAAAAATGGTTAAGGATATTTTCTTCTGGCAAAAAAGAGCGTTGAATCCGGCTGGCATAATTGATACTGCTACGAACCAATGTATTGACGTGCTCTAATGCATTATTATTTTCTTGAATTTGTTGAAACGAATTATGAAGAGCTTGACGTGACAATTCAAAGCTTTTACCGACTTGCCCGATTTCATCCGTCCGTTTCCAGACGAACGGTTCATCAAGTTTTTGATTCGCCAACGCATTGGATTGCGATAACAATTCACCAAAAGGCTGTGTTAGATCGTGAACAACCCGTTTTACCATTTTTGCTACGTACATTGAACCGGCGATGCTGATGATAATAATAAGAGCTAGGATTGCAAAAAACTGTACTTGTGTTGTCGAATAAATATTTTGGGCATTGATAATTTGGACTTGCATCAGTTTATTTAAAATCGGCGTTAATTCGATAATTGTGTAGGGAGCATCATCTGTTGTCCACGATATGACGTCCATTAATTTTTTTTCTTTTACCAGTTTGATTAGCGTATCCAGACTTTTAACGGATAACTTTATGTATCTTTGGGCATCTGGCAATAATTCTTTTTCTTCATTGGTTAAATGACCATTTTTATAGGCATTCCACTCATGGACGATTTTTTCTTTTTCAAGGGTCAACTCATTAGCTACTTGCGTATAGTCTGTTATTCTCCCTTGTGAAATATCTTGTGCCGATACAAGCACTTTTTGTTCGTAGGATTCTTTGATTAACCGTAAGTGTCCAAGAGGTTCAAGAGCGTTTCCATTGAGTGAGCGAATAGAAGAATTTGAGATCAACATTCCAATGATACCTGCGATGATGGCACTGATCGCCAGCATTTGCGTCAGCTTAACTAAGTAGTTAACTTTATTTTCTACACTCGTATTTTCAAGTACTTCAGGCTTAAATTTTCCTATCAATCCCATTGACTTTCCTTTTTCGACTCTTTAAAAGTTTTACGTTCGATAATAAGTATATATACTTATTATTACAAATAGGAAACAAAATGTGTTTTGTTTTTTGGAATTCTGCTTCTTAATCGATAATCAAACGGAGATGTTCGGGAGAGTGTTTAGCATTTTTTTTCTCTACTGCAAATATTTTTTGGAGCTGTTCTGCCGAATGAATCGATGAGGTAACGCTCTTGTATACGACCACCGCACTGACACTCAGCAGTTTAAACTCTCTCGTTACGCCATCACGGTCTTCCGCAACAATACAACCACGGTCACGATCCTCTGCACTGTAAAATTCGCGAACATCCTCACTAAATTGATAAATAAGTTTCCGTACCGACGCACAAAATTCATCAAACATTGCCTCATCTTTGATTATGGTACCGGCAAAAAAATCATCTCCCCCGATATGACCGATAAAATACTCATTCAATAAAACTTTATGCATTAATTCGGCAAACAATACAATCACTCTGTCTCCATTACGAAATCCATAGTGATCATTGTACGGTTTGAAATGGTCAAAATCAAAATAACAAAAAACGCTCGTTTGCCCTGAATCAAAAGAGTGGGCAATGTGTTCATTGATCATAAAGTTTCCAGGAAGTCTGCTAAGAGGGTTTTGATCGCGAGCGCGGATCAAGTTACGCTCATGTACGGCTTCAATCATCACGCGTGCACTCAAATAGCCGATATACTTGGAAGACTCTACCACCAAGACCCCCGGTGCACTGTCTGAGAGTGAATAAAGTTCCACAATCGTCTCAAGGGGCATGGTTACGTCCACAATAGGAATGGATTCTACATACCTTTCTAATACGGAAAAATTTGAGGAGTTATTTTGAATCAACGATCTTCCGAATTGGGAATAAATGACTGCTTTTAGGCGATGTTCATGCACTATCCCTAGCGGAGCGCCTTGCTTGTCGATTACTGGAATCAAGGATAGCTCCTGATCGACCTTAAATTTGTCTACTACCAGTTCCATGGAATCATCGATACTGACGGTCTCCAGTATCTCTAACCGTTTACGTATAATATTTTGATCGCCCGGCGTTCGCTTCTCTAATAATGTAATAGCATTAACATGGGTATATTGCAAACTCAGCTGTGAGCAATCACAGGTCGGACGCCCAACAAAATAGCCCTGCACCAAATGGCACCCTATTTCCTTACACACCAAAAATTCTGCTTCGGTTTCTACCCCCTCAGCAATGACACGGCATCCCATCAATGTAGACAACTGAACCATATTCCGAGCCAACAGCTTTTTTTTGGGATCACTGTCGATGTCGCTTAGAAAAAATCGGTCAATTTTAATAATATTGGGCGTAGCGTGATAGAGCATTTTAAATCCCGACTGACCGATACCAAAATCATCGATCGCAACACAATAACCCTCGTGGCGATAGTGGCTCATAAGGCTGGTAAAATGATCAATATTGACAATTTCATTATGTTCGGAGAGCTCAAATACCATACTTTTATGATCGAGTCCATACCGCTTTAAAATACGGGATGTATTCCCTTTTGAAAAATCGTCCATCTCTAACAAACGGTTATCAAGGTTGTAAAAAAGTTTGATCTCCGTATGCGATTCAATCGTACAAAACTTTTTGATCACTTTTTCACGAAGGGCGAGGTCAAACGTGTACAACGTATTCTCTTCAAATAAACGATCAAAAAAGGATTCGATCGACTCAAACCCAAGAGTGTCCGTCCCTCGAAGAAGGGCTTCTACTCCGAATAATGACCCTGAATGAATATCAACGATAGGTTGAAAGGCGATATCGAGTACGTCCAGATAATAGTGATAGATTGAATGCAATGGTTCCATAATGAAAGTATAGAATTTATAAATAACCTAAGGGTTACAAAAGCAGAAACCCCACGGCGGTGAAGAGCTTATATTAGCTTGCGCAGAGCCAATGAGCACATTGCAAGACCAAAGGATCCTGTAACCGCAACAAAGCTCCCTTTTTCTTTGATACGTGGAAGTTCCGTACTGCAAATACAGCTAAAATCCCCTGCAAATTTACGCTTGCGCAGTTCGTTACGGATTTTTGCGGCAAACGGGTCCCCTTCGGTTTTCCAAATCGAGCGAACGCAGATTTGAGTCGGATCAAGACGTTTTGCAGAGCCCACCGAGCTGATCAATTTTGGATAGCATTTTTGAATGAGTGAGAGCTTGGCTCTCATGTCGTCAATCGCATCAAGTACCAAATCGTAAGGTTCAAAATCAAAAGCCTCAATCCATTCGGGGGTGATTTTTTCGGGGATGGCTATGACTTCGGGATAATGGTGCTTAAGCGCTTCGACTTTGAGCTCCCCCTCATGAGACTCTGAGTGCATCTGACGGTTTTGATTGCTTTCATCGTATCGGTCAAAATCGATAATGGTAATGTCACGTACCCCTGACCGATAGAGGCAGTCCAGACAAAAGCTCCCTACTCCCCCTACTCCGAGTAGAAGAATTTTGGCATTGTGAAATTTTTCAAACGCCTCTTCCCCCAATAGCAGTTTTGTACGGGTGTGTCTCATAGCCACTCTTGAAGTTGTTTTATCGATTTGTAGGCGCTCATATCAAGCTTGACCGGTGTTAAAGATACCATTCCAGCTTCGATCGCTTCAAAGTCACACAAACCTTTTCTTCCATCACGCGCTTGAAAATCTAGAGGATGCAGCCCCAGCCAGTAGTATTCCATCCCTCTTGGGTTGCGGTGCAAGTGAGCATCATTTCCATAATGGCGATACCCCGCATAGGTGACGACAAACTGAAGTTCATCGGCATTGTAGGGGACATTTATATTAATAAATTCTCGTTTTTTTAGCGGAAATGTACCTGCAAAGATCTTCTGTACAATGGCACGAATCGCTTTTTTCGCCAAGGTAAAATCCCCCATAGGCTGTGTAAAATCCATCACTTGCGAAATCGCAATGGAGGGAATTCCTTGCAAAACACCCTCCATGGCAGCGGCAGCTGTCCCCGAATAGGTGATGTCCTCCCCCATATTCGACCCCTTATTGATTCCGCTGATGACGAGATCCGGCTTGCACTCCTCAAACATCGAATGAAGGGCTAAATAGACGCAATCACTGGGTGTCCCATCATCCAATTTAAAAAAATCATCTGCTACACTGATAAAACTTAAAGGGCGCGTCAGGGTCAATGAGTGACCGCATGCCGACTTTTCCGTTGATGGGGCTACGACCGTGATATGAGCCAAATCACTCAGTGCCTCAATCAGTGCTAAAAGTCCTGTAGACTCGTATCCATCGTCATTGGTAATTAATATTTTTTTCATTTTGTCTGGTTTCTCCCTCGTAAATTCATCCTAGCATCCGGAATAAATAGAAAACAATTTTCATCCCCTCTGCGTTCATATGCCAAATGATATCCATGTTCTATGAGAATTGCACTCACAATGTAAAGGCCCAAGCCAAAACTGTCTTTCGTAGGATGATCTTTGGTAAACGGCTCCACATAATACGACAGCGGTTTTTTGAGCGCAGCCCCCTCATTGACAAAAACAATGTTCTTGTTTTCCATCCGTATCGACATGCTCCCCACAGGTGAATACTTGATGCCGTTGTCAATCATGTTTTTAATGGCCGTTGCAAACAAACGATAATTGGCTTCAATCGTCACAGAACTGGCAATATCACGATGAACCGATTCGGACTCTACCATTCCCATATCAATCGCCTCATCGATAATATCGATCAAACGAAACTCCCCTTTCTTCTGGGACGATTGTGAGCCTGAGCTCACCTCTTCAATCAGTGCGAATTCATTGATGAGTCCCTCAAGGCGTTCAAAAATCCCCTGAAAACGGGTTTGCTGTTTGGGGTCGGTGAGCATCGTCGTGACGATTCTCCCTTTGGCAATCGGCGTTTTCAACTCATGCATAATATTGCGCAAAAATAGGGTCCGAGAATCCATAAGAGCGCGAATTTTATTTTGGGTCATCTCGAGTTCACGGGCGATGAGGGCTATCTCATCTTTTCCCTCCATATGAAAACTCACCCCCATATTTCCTTCCCCGAAAGCTGCAATCTGACGACGGAGACGGCGCAACGGCGAGAGACGATGGATAATCAATCCAAAAGAGAAGAACAAAATGGTTAAAATCGTGGCATACGCATAGAGTAAATTGGATGCCCGGTAGGGTTCACTGCTACGATCTTCTAAAAGAACGGGATAATGAGCCGATTGAATCCAAAAATAGATTTTTCCGTGATATTGCAGCATGCTGGCATGAATGTGATTGACAATCAAATTTTGGTAAGGGGCTCCTAGAGCGATATGGCGATTGACTTCCACGGCAGAGACGCTATTCTCCTTGAGCAATACCCCATTTTCTGTGATTTGACGATATTGGGCTTCATGCTCAATCGTATACAAATCATACATGGCTAAATTGGTTTCAAAAATAGGAAATGAAATTTGTTTAAGTAAAAAAGTGTGATATATTTGAGAGATAAGGGAGTATTTGTTAAACATACTGTCGATGTGTTTGGTGCGGTTTGTTTGATACAGTTGGTAAAACGTATAGCTGATACTCGCTACCGTTACGCTCAGAGCAAACAGTACTGTTAAAAAAACCCCGTTTTTTTGTATCATTATTTTAAAAGTTTGTACCCGATGCCTCGAATCGATTCAATAAGACTTTTATCTCCGATTTTATTCCGGATACGCCCCATCATCACATCGATACTTTTGTTCGACGAATCTTCATTGATCGCACTCACATTGTGAATCAAATCTTCTCTCGAAACCACCGTCCCCTGTTTTTTAATCATGTGCGCCAAAATCCCGTACTCAGCATTGGTAAAATCCAATGGCCGATTTTTGTAACTGATTTGCATGGCAGCTTCGTTGAGTTTAAAATCACTCTCCTGCTGTTCGCTCAGAGCCAATGCGGCATCATAACGCCGCAATACCGAATGGAGACGCGCCTCCAGCTCTCTTGGATCATAGGGCTTTGGAATATAATCATCCGCTCCCAACTCAAGGGCGTTGATCTTATCCGTCACGTCGGATCTCGCCGATGAGACAATAATCGGAATATTCTGCCGCTCTCGAATCGCTTTGCACACTTCCAATCCGTCCATCCCAGGCAACGTCAAATCCAAAATAACGGCATCAAATTTTTCCAATTTCAGGATGCTTAACGCCTTGAAAGGATCATCTTCTATGCTCACTTTAAAACCGCATTGCACTAAAAATTCACTCAAAATCTCGGCAAGTTCGAGATCATCTTCAATCATTAATATTGTATTCATGTCACCATTGTAACCAAGGGATCATTAACGAACGCTAACCGATAGCCTTTGCGATGTTGTAGGCCACAAATGCGAGCGAATAGGCCACTATCGTCGTAAAGGTAAATAAATAGACGAAATACTTAATCCCGCCCGCTTCGCGCGTGAAAACAACCGATGCCGCCAAACAGGGTAAATAGGTCATGATAACGACGATAAAAGCAACCGCAGAGGGAAACGGTATGTGATCATGAATGGCATGAACCAAGGAATTATTTTTCTCATTTGCGTCGGAGCCTAAAGAGTACAATACCCCCATCGTAGAGACAACCACCTCTTTCGCCGCCAATCCCGTTTGAAGCGCTACCGCCATTTTCCAGTCAAATCCTAACGGGGTAAAAACAGGTTCAATCGCATGCCCGATTTGTCCCAAGAAACTTTGGGACAGCTGCTCCTCGGCAAGGGTATTCTGAAGCTGAATTTTGGCCTCTTTTGTCTCCGCTATTTCAATTTTCTCTCCATACGAAGCGGCCAAATCATGGTTTTTTGGATAGGTGCTTAAAAACCATACCAGTAATGAAGCCGCGGCAATAAACGTCCCTGCTTTTTTCAGATACATTGTTGTTTTGGTTTCAACGGTATGCCAAATGAGCTTGAACGAGGGGAGGCGGTATTTGGGCATTTCCATAACAAACGGTTCGTCGGCCCCCTTGAAAGCCGTCATTTTTAAAATTTTGGCCGCGAAAAGTCCGATCATCGCCCCTAAAATGTAGATTCCGAACAGGACATTTCCCGCCATGTCGGCGCCAAAAAATGCCCCCGTAAAGAGGACATAAACCGGCAATCTCGCACCACAGCTCATAAAACCGATAACAAAGAGAGTCAATAAGCGGTCTCGGTCATTTTTCAGAATCCGTGCCGACATGTAGGCCGGAATCGAACATCCAAATCCGCTGACCAACGGTATAAACGATTGTCCGTGGAGCCCGAATTTATGGAAAAATCCGTCCAGTAAAAAGGCCACACGCGACATATATCCCGTCGACTCGAGCAGGGCAATACCGATAAAGAGGATCATTATATTAGGGACAAATAGAATCACGGCCCCCACACCGGAGATAATTCCATCCACAATCAGGGAACGTACCTCATCATTGGGGATCGTCGAACCGACGGTCTCTCCCAGCCACCCAAAAAATCCACTAATCCAATTCATCGGGATCGATCCCAACTCAAACGTAAGCTGAAAAAGGCCCCACATAAAAAACAAGAAAATCGGGATTCCAAAAACAGGATGAATCAATATTCTGTCAATCTTTTCCGTCGTTGTCTTCAGCTGTGCAATTTTGGGCCGAGCTTTAACCGCTTCAGCGATAATGCCCCGATTGAACGCAAGATATTCTTCGGCAAACACCTCTTTGATATCATCGCTGTCATGATGCAAAGCAATGTGGGCATCGGCTTCGATCAATAAAGGTTGCAGCTCCGTCCAAATTGGATTAGCATGAAGAGAACGATAGGTTTTTTTCTCCTGCTGCAATAAGTTAATGGCAATATTGCGGTTTGAAATAGTGGCTTTAAAATTATGCCGGTTCAGATACTCAGCAATAAGGGCAATCTCCTCTTCAACCGCTTCGCTAAAAATGAGTTTTGCCTCTTGTCTGGAAGCATTATGGACGGCAATAACCGATTGCATTAGATCATCCAGCCCTATTTTGGCCACGGCAGAAACGCGGATACACGGTATCCCTAAAAGCTGCGAAAGATACCCGGCGTTGATCTCAAGCCCTTCTTTGTCGGCTTCGTCGCTCATGTTCAAGGCAATGACCATTTTTTTGCTCATGCTCATGAGTTCGGCACTGAGTTGAAGATTTTTCTCCATATTGGTCGAATCGAGGACATTAATGATCAGGTCATACGATTCATTGCAAAGAAAATCATGGGTCACCCGCTCTTCGATTGAATAATCGGTAAAGGCGTACGTTCCGGGAAGATCGATGATTCTAAAGTGATATCCGCCGTATTCAAACAATACTTCGCTTTTTTCAACCGTAACCCCCGTAAAATTTCCCACTTGCAAACGGGCATTACTGATCGAGTTTATGAGCATGCTTTTGCCGACATTTGGCTGCCCTACAAGCGCCACGGTAATTTTTTTATCGGACATTATTGACCTCTATAAGTTCGGCTTCTTCTTTTCGAAGAGCTAGGCTTACATTTCCTACTTTAATCTCAAAGGTACTTTTTCCAGGTGCGCATTCCAGCATATAAACATCCGCACCCCTCATCAATCCGAATGAAATCAACCGTTGTTTCAGTGCTCCGCTCGCATGTATTTTGACGACGGTCGCCGCCCCGCCCTTGCTGCATGCGCTTAACAGAGTCATGGTAGTGTTATTCATTCTCAAGACCTTTAAAATGTATAGTTTAGTCGTGCGAGGAAACGGCTATACCCCGCATCCTTTTTAGGATCAAAATTGTTATTTCGATCCTCTATTTTAGCATAACTCATATCGGTACTCAATTTATCACTCATCTCATAGACCGCCACAATGTCCATTTCAATAATTTTCACATCCGCTGGAGCACTTTCAAACGCTCCGTACGCTACCGCGAAACTCAATCCTTGAATTCCAGCACCACTCATATCTACCTCTCCACGGAGCCGATACGCTTTTACCTCTTCAATACCATCGATCGTCATCTCTTCCATCGACGTGTAATATGGTCCGCCACCTAAACCATCTGTCACCTTTCCCTCACCATTCAATACACGATTGTAAGCAATTCCTGCACGGCATATGCCCAAATTTAGATTAATTCCCACTCCATAAACATTTCCATCCATCCCTGTTTTATCTCCAAGAGAGTTTGCGTTTTCATCAAATCTTGCATATTGCGCCAAAAATTCCATACTCTTTGCTTTATCAAAATTGACTCTATAGCGAGCATCTGTGTATACAATATCGGTTACTTTATCGGTGCGATAAATCCACCCCTGAAGTGTCAAATTTTCAATACTCTCATTTACTACTCCTAGCATTATCACCCCATTACTGTCATGATTTACACCAAATTGATTAAATTGATTAATGTGTTCATGGTGCCCTTGTGGAGCATCAAACCCCGCCCATCGGTACAAATATCCAGCAGTAATCGTCGTTTTATTTATTGCGTTATACGTCCCCACGGCCGCCTCAAACGTATTGGGTAACATACGAACATCGTCACCATTAACAAAGGGGGTTTCTATAAGCTGACGACCAACACATAATCTAAAATTGCTCACACTGTAATCCACATACGCTTCTCCAATATAGACAAATGAATTTCCATTGGCATCAAAAAAATCAGACGTCAAACCCTCCCCTTCTCCCGATACAAAAGCAATTTTTTGACTCATATAAGCAGCCACACCAAAGGTTACATCATTCCAAGCCGCTGTCTTGTATTTAAGCCAACCTCCCAGTGAAGTTCCATACGTATCCGCACCTACCACCTTATTTTGATTTATACTTCCTATCCGGATTTTACCGCTACTATTGTTACCCGTAAAGGCTTCACTAAAACCTGAAGCGCTCAAACAACCGGCAGTTACTAGACCAAATAATAAACTTTTTTTCATCACTCACTCTTTTCTGTTTTTGATTTCTATTATCAAAATATTCAGAAAG
>JAUXSZ010000205.1 GCA_030679635.1 Sulfuricurvum sp.
TACGGTTCCATCACACTGCCTGCCACCGATGCTGCACGAAGAGTATTCGCTGTGGTCAAAAATGCCTTTGGTTCCCAAAAAGAGATGAGTGTCCAGATTCTTTTTTCTCCCCGAAAACTCAAAGAGTTACAGCAGTATCAAAAAGGGGGTGCGGTGAGTGAGCTGAGTGATTTGGATCTCTACATCGAACTGGGAAAACTCTTGCGCTTCAACACGGAGGATGCGGTAAAACTTATCAACACGATCGAACTGACCAACGACATCGCCCATAACCATTACAACATTTCCAAACGGCTGACGTTGATCAATAAAAAAGCCAAAACGCCCAGCGATGAGGTCTATCTTTTTTGGGATATTGAAAACTTCTCCAACATCGGATCTATGTTTAACGACATCATCGAAAAATTTGAGATTCCCGATCATCACATCTATGTCGCTGCCAATCCCGATTCACTCTATCTTTTTAAAAGCGAATGGGAAGCCGATCTGTACGATTACGGAAAAACGCTCAAATCGTTTAACTTTACCAAATGCGATCACGGCAAAAATGTCGCCGATACAGTATTGTTGGACCATTTTAAACAGTTGAATCTGAAAAATGGGGATGTCTATTTGATGACCTTTGATCGCGAGCTCAAAGAGCTCTTTTCGGCAATCACCCATCCCAGCAACAACCTCTTTATACTGGAAAAATAAAACTAATTTAGGATCATCATGACCCCGCTTATCGATCTCTTGTGTGAAAAAACCGGAATTTCTAAAATCAACGTTACCAATATCCTCAAACTCCTCGAAGAGGGATCGACGATCCCTTTTATCGCCCGCTATCGCAAAGAGATGACGGGCGGGGCAACGGATGAACAGTTGCGGGCGTTTGAAACGATCTATGCCTACTCCAAAAAACTGCTGGAGCGTAAAGAGGAGGTCCTCCGTCTGATCGGTGAGAGGGGAACACTGACCCCTGAGCTTCGGACGCGCATTGAGGCCGCCCAAACCCTCCAAGTGCTCGAAGATATCTATCGCCCGTTCAAGGAAAAGAAAAACACCCGGGCGGCGTCGGCGATAGCCGCAGGGCTGGAACCGTTGGCCAATATTCTGGAGAGCGGCCGATTGGAGTCCTCGGAATTCAAAAAGAAAGCCGAGGAGTTCGTTAAAGATGCTGTTGCAAGTGTTAATGACGGGATCAAAGGGGCTCAAGACATTTTGGCAGAGCGTTACAGCGACGACAGAGAGCGTGAGTATTGGAGAAAACAGCTGGAAGGTTACTCCTCTTTTGAGATCAAAGGGGCAAAGGGGTTAAAAGAGGAGGGGCTGTTTGCGAAGCTCACTGGCAAATCGGAGCGGATAAGCTCGATCCCCTCTCACCGTTATCTCGCCATGATGCGCGGAGTGGCCGAGAAAGAGCTCACGGTGAAAATAGGGCACGATATGGAGCGCGTAGAGAATGCCATCAAACAGTACCGAATCCCAAAACATGCAAAAAGCAGCCGGGAAATGTTGTTGGAAGCGTATCTCGATGGATTCAAACGGTTGTTGTTCCCCTCGTTAGAACGGGAGATTCACGCTGGCATAAAAGAGCGGTCCGATATTCAGGCGATTACGACGTTCGGTAAAAACCTCACACAGCTGTTAGGCTCCCCTCCCGTTACGAAAAGGGTTATTTTGGGGGCTGATCCGGCCTATCGTACGGGGTGCAAACTTGCCGTTGTGGATGAGCACGGAACCTATCTCGCCCACAAGGTGATCTATCCGACTCCTCCGCAAAGCGATTATGCGGCGTCGGCAAAAGTCATCAAGGAGCTTACCCAGCGTTACCACATTACGGGGGTGGCGATCGGTAACGGTACAGGCTCGAGAGAGACGCAGGAGTTTTTTGCTCAGGTGAACCGCGAGGAGGGGCTGAATCTCTCCTATACCGTTGTCTCAGAAGCTGGGGCATCGGTCTATTCCGCTTCCAAAATCGCTCAGGAGGAGTACCCGAATCTGGACGTGACGATCCGAGGGGCGATCTCTATTGCCCAGCGTCTGCGTGACCCGATGGCGGCATTGGTGAAAATCGATCCGAAATCGCTGGGAATCGGGCAGTATCAGCACGATGTCGATCAGAAACTTTTGGAGAAAAAGCTCCATGAAGTGACCGAAGATCTCGTTAACCGTATCGGCGTCGATCCCAACAGCGCATCGGTTTCTCTTTTGGCCTATGTCGCAGGGGTAGGCTCTAAACTCGCCCGTGCGATTGTGGAACATCGGGAAAAAAACGGTGCGTATCACAGCAAAAGCGAACTTCTCAACGTAAAAGGGCTGGGGGCAAAAGCGTATGAGCAGTGTGCGGGGTTCTTTCGGATACGCGAGGGGAAAAGCATCCTCGATAACACGGGTATCCATCCTGAGAGCTATGGTGCGGCACAAACACTCACACGAGAATACGATTTACCCTCCTTAACCAAAGCACAGATGGCCCCTATCGCGCAGGAACTTGGGATAGGGGAAGCAACACTTAGCGACATCGTGGCGGAACTGCGAAAACCGGGGTTTGACCCCAGAGAGACACTGCCGCCGATCATGTTTCGATCCGATCTTACCGACATCAAAGAGCTCAAAGAGGGGTCTATTGTTTCGGGAGTGGTCCGAAACATCGCCGATTTCGGCGCATTTGTAGACATCGGTCTCAAAAACGACGGATTGATTCATATCTCACAGATGTCTGAAAAGCGAATTGCTCATCCCTTGGAGGTGCTGAGCGTCAACCAGCAGCTCTCCCGTATTCGTGTTATCGAGGTTGATAGTCAAAAAGGGAAAGTGGCGCTGAGTTTAAAAGAAGAGTAATCCTCTCTCAGGAGAGTGCTATTTGGATAGCAGCGCAATGAGTGTTATGGCTTGCGTTAGCAGTAAGAACATGAAACCCGTTTTATAAAATGTCAGCGGTGCACGCTCAATGAGGGGGATCCCTTTGGTAAAAAACGGCTTCACCTTTTCGGGAGATTTGAGCTCGTAAAAAAGTTCCGAATAGTGTACGTAGCGCTCGGCAGGGTCGATCGCAATGGCATGCATGATGATGGAATCGAGCCATAAGGGAATGTTACTGTTGAGTTTGACAGGGCGTTTGGGAGATTTGAACGTCGGTGTTTGAAACGGCTCAATTTCGCCGTAAGGGAGGGTTCCGCTTAGTGCCCAATACAGCGTCACCCCGATGGAAAAAATTTCCGTTGATTCGTTGATAGCTCCCCCGATAAAACGCTCAGGTGCCAAATAACTGGGTGTTCCGGCGCGTGAATTAAGGGAAAATATCTCGACGATGGAACCAAAATCGACCATTTTAAAGGTCACTCCCGCTTCTCCGATTTTTTTCGTGACGATGATATTTTCAGGTTTTATATCCCCGTGAACCAGCCCTAAATGGAGCAGATGAGCCTCGGCTTTGTGCAAAAATTTCCCCAGGGCAATCGCACTGTCGATCGATAGCGGGCGGTTTTTGAGATAGACGCGCAAGTTGATCCCCTCTACGAGTTCCATCAGGTAATATCGTTTTGTCCGATCATCGGGTACCCAGGCATGGCCGAATGCTTTGTGAGTAATTTGTTTGGCATACCATGCTTCGCGGACGAACTCATCCAGGGCCTGATCATCGTCGGACATGGGAAATTTCATCACATAAAGCTCATTGTTTTTGGAAACTTTCCAAATACGCTCATGCTCCATCATGGGAACCATGAGGGTATAGCCATCGATAATCTCTCCCTCAGTTAGGGTTTCTGGGATGGGAAGAGGGGCATTTTTGAGTGCATAGAGGGGATCAAGTTCTTCGATACGGAAAATCTGAAGGCTCATATCGTCACGATTATCCTCTTTGGCGTGTTGGGCAAGATGCTGGACAATACTTTTCGCCCCAAGCCCTTTTTGAAGCAGTTGGGTAAGCGGTTCATCCGCAATAAGATTATAGACCCCATCGCTGCAAAGGACGAGGGTGTCACCAACCGCAACGTGGGTGGAGGTGATGGTGAGCTCAACATTTTCACTCAAACCGCATGCTTGGGTCAGCACATGCGACATGTACTCATCGTCCATCGTATGATCGGTAGTCAGTTGCGTTAATGTCCCGTTGCACGTCAAGAGATAGATACGTGAATCGCCCAAGTGGATAGTATAGAGGGTATCCCCTTCGATGACAGCGAGACATAGGGTGGTGAGGAGCTCGATCCGCTCATATTGCGTCATCGACTCTTTGAAGAGCAAATTGTTGATATGGCGGGTAAAAACCTCCATTGTTTTGGGGATACTCCACGCTTTTGGCCGGGTTTTAAACTGATCGATGAAAAATTTTACACATTGACGTGCGGCGGTTCCACCCCGTTTGGCACTCCCGACACCATCGCACAAGACACTGATAAACAGGGTGTTGTCGATGATGCTAAAAGCACAGGCATCATCCCCCACAGTTGCGGGTTTCGGGAGGATAAATTCGGAAGATTGCAGTTGTAACATTTAAAAAGCCTTCGGATGAGTGAGATCAATTATATTCGCGCACCTGAAACGGCACCCCACGTCGTTCTCCAACGTGTTTTTACCAACGATATCCCCATCATGGCAATGAGTACCATAACCCCAAAGATCAAGAAGCCGGCAGTATATCCATCAAATGCTCCCTGAGACCATCCGAACGTTTTGATCAAAGCCGTTCCGCCCAATCCGCCCGCAGCACCGATGAGTCCTGTCATAATACCGATGTCTTTGCCGAAACGCTGCGGCACGAGTTGAAATACGGAACCGTTCGCCATACCGAGGTTGGCCATGATCAAGAACATCACTACAATAGCCGCCCAAAATGGAAGTTTTACAAAGGCACTGATCAGTGCAAGGATCACAATCATACCGAAAAATACATAGAGGGATTTTATCCCCCCCATTTTATCCGCAACGCCCCCCCCAACAGGACGGAGCATTGCCCCTGCAAAGATACACAGTGCTCCAAAATATCCGGCGATCACTTTGACATTCCCCTCATTCATAATGTCCAAACCAAACGTATTCATGTCGGCTTGATAGGTGTTCATCAAATAGACTTTCATGTAGCTGGCAAAACCGATAAATCCGCCAAAAGATACCGCATAAAAGAGGTTAAACCACCATGTGTCACGATCCCGCATGAGTTTTAGGTAATCCCCCAATTTTTTAGGATTAGGCTTGTACACACTCGAGGGGGCATCTTTGGCCATCAGCATATACGCGATTAGTACGATAGAGGAGAGAATACCGCCCACAAGGAAAACAGAGGCCCATCCCCAAAGCTCCGCAATCTTCGGAGCAAATAAAAAGTCAATGACGACACCGATGTTTCCCGCACCGGCGATACCTAAAACGATACCTTGAAGACGTGGCGGATACCATTGACCCGCTTGCGGCAAAGCCACAGCAAACGAAGCACCTGCAAATCCAAGACCCAATGCAACCCATAATAATTGATTATAGGTAATGGCATCGGCGCCGAGATAGGCGAAAAAGAGGGTTGCGATCACAATGGCTTGTGAAACAAGAGCCGTTTTTTTAGGTCCGAATTTATCAACAAATACCCCAAGTACGATACGCAATAAGGCACCTGCTAAAACAGGAACAGCAAGGAGGGTTGCTTGCTGATCGTCACTCATCGTGAATCCTCTGAGGCTGAGTGATTCACCAATCTCTGTGGCTAAGGGCCCCAGCATCGTCCACATCATAAAACTAAAGTCAAAATACAAGAAAGCGGAGAACAGTGTCGGCCAGTGTCCCTCTTTTTTTAAATCTGCGAATTTCATACATTCTCCTAATTGAGATTATTTTGTCTTAATAATTGTAGTAAGAAAAATTATCTTTATGGTCATAAAAGTGATTAAAAAATAATCACACTTCTTCATCCTGATTATTTTACGAATTAAAACTATTATTATTATATTTTATTAAAATTAAAGCTTTAAATCACTAAAATCTGCATCACATTTTTATCAAAATTTCTAATAAAGCTGTTTGTTGATTGTATTAATTATATTTATTATTAGTTCTGCTGTTATCTCTTGGATTGATGCAAAACATTCACGCATACCGGATTCAATCATCTTACCCTCAATCGTTTTATTGGGGATGATGAAAGGGAGTGAGGGGAGTTTACACCTTACGGATCTCATAGCTGTTGTAATTGTTTTGATGGTGTTTATGATACCGATTATGTTGAATATGAATTTTGGAGGGGGCGATTTGCGCTTTGGAGCTTTTTGTGCGTTGTTTTTAGGGCTTGCACCGTTGGGATATTTTATTGGACTGGCAGGAATAGTGCATTTGGTGATTATGAGTCTGTTGCGTAAGCGGGAATTTGGATTTGCACCGGCGATGAGCATGGCCGCTTTAATCGTTTATGGAGTTGTTCATGCGTAGAGGATCGGTAGCCATTGTCCCATTATTGCTGGCACTTATGCTTTTCTTTTGGTTTATCTGGTTTTTGGGCGGAGAAAATGATTTGCTTTTTCAAATCAATAAAGTCGAAAATGTACAGCATATTCAAGAAGAGCTGATTGTCTCTGCAATGCAAGAGCGTTTAAAGCTCGAACAAAAGAACACTAACTGGAGTAATGGACAGTTGGATGCGGCTACCAACCACTATGTTAATAATATGATGAAAATAAATAAGATCCAAGAATAGAAGGGGAAATGATGAACAGACGGTGGATTGGAATATTGGTGATGATCCCAATGCTCCATGCTCAAGATATGAATACCACTACAAGTACGACATTTGGAGGTCGTAATGCAGCAGGCATGGATGGATACGGCAAGCAACTGTATGTTCAGGATGTAACTATCAAAACACAAAATTATAAAGTTGATACTTTTTGGAAGCGTTTTTTTAATTCGGATGATAAAACAACTACCGTGACAGAACTCACAACGCGGGCAACATCACAATTGAGTGTTGAAGCATCTTCTGCATGTTCAATTGCAGGAAACGGCGAACTTCCATCGCAAGGGTGCTCAGGGCAAAAACCGTTTTTAGTCAATGATGAAGCGGTTAGCGGACTTAATAACGGGGATTCCGTAAGTTTGATTTTTCAACCTGTAAAAGAGGATACCGCGGGTGTTTTGCTTTACAGTAATAGCAATGCCAATGTCGTTTATCCGCTTGATATCGGTCGAAATGGAGCTTTTTATCAAAGCTCAGCCGTGGTTCAATCAGGCAGTAAACAGACTTTTTTCGGATTTTTTACCAATATCTTCAATTTTTTCTTTGATCAGCTACTTGGGAGCAGTTTTTTAACTACACCC
>JAUXSZ010000214.1 GCA_030679635.1 Sulfuricurvum sp.
AGATATCACTGAAACAATAATAGTTGTAGACGCAGCGATAATTCCTGTCGTAATTGCGGGATTTACTTTAGAAAAAGCATCAATTATTATTTGAATGACTTTAATAATTATAAATATTAGCGCTATAAAAAAGGAAAAACCAAGTAAAGCACTTGAATATTTTTCAAAAAATTCCTTCATCCAATAATCCTCTATGTATTTTTATCACTATATCTTTATTTTCAATATCATTAGATAAAAATTACATTTTGCAATATTTCACTTTCCTCTCCCGGTATAATAAAGGCCTCTTTTACTTCCATAATTCAAAAAACATCTCTTTTGATACGTTTATACCCTCTATCGTATCAGATAGTGATACGATTAATACTAATCACATCAAAAATGATTCGATTATACTTCCCACGGCGCAGCTTTGCCAACATTGGCAAAGACGGGATTACGAAACGCATATTTCAAATCTTCTGCAAGATTGAGTAATCCGCCGTATCCGCCGTAACTCGTTTTCTTCTCCTGATTGACGTCGATAAACGAGATTTTTTTCTTGATGGCGGTATAGAGGCTTCGCCCTCCGGCGAGAAGGATATGTGCCCCTCTCTCATCGATCACTTTTCCCTGTTCAGATGCTGGTTTGCTCATCAACACACCGTTTTCACCCAGATATTCACGTGCTTTGTCGATGTCATCTTGAGTAGACTTAGCAATACTGGTCGCAACAACCTCGATACCTAAATCCTGCAACCCTGATGCGATCGACCACGCTTTGTTCCCCCCGGTATTTAGAACCGCTTTTTTCCCTGCAAACATCTCACGATACGGAATCAGTGCCGCTTCAAGCTTAGTTTCCTCTTCAGCGATCACAGCTTCTGCACGGGCTATGAGATCAGGACACCCAAGTGCGGTGACAATTTCACGTATAGCAAAAGAGGTATCCCGCTTGCCGTAGAATGAGACCGAAATCCAAGGGATACCGTATTGCTCATTCATTTTCCGTGTGAGCGTGATGAGTGATTTGGCGCAGACAATGACGTTGAGTTTTGCGCGGTGTGCCGTGCGGATATCGCCCACACGACCATCACCGCTCATGGAGCTAAGAACACGAATACCGATCTTCTCAAAAAGGGGCAAATACTGCCACATATCTCCTGTAACGTTATAGTCACCGATCAGATTAATATCATAGTTCGTAACATATTCAGGTTCTTTCGTGCCGATCAGGTGTTCGAGCACCGCTTCACCCGCCAGCCGTGATCCGAGATTCTTGCTCCCGACAAATCCGGGAGCATTTACAGGTATGATCGGAATCCCGTGTTGATCACTGCCTTGCTTGCACGTCATATCGATATCATCACCCATCAACGCCGTAACACAAGTGGAATACACAAAAATCGCTTCTGGCGCATAATGTTCCATCACATAATCAATCGAACTCGCAAGACGCTTATCCCCGCCAAATATGACGTCATTCGTATTTATCCCCGTCGTGAATCCCATTTGAGTATGATCGCGCCCAGTGTACGACGTTTTTGTCTCACGCGTCTCCCACGATGCACCCAAGCACGTCTGAGGACCGTG
>JAUXSZ010000217.1 GCA_030679635.1 Sulfuricurvum sp.
GATTTTCAACGGCATGATGTCATACGTATTGGAAAGTTCTTCTCTCATCGCTTTCGGGAGATTTTGCATCTGCTCAAAGCTGGTGGCATATTGCTGATAAATCCATCCCCAAATCTGTTTCGCCCGAAACGAGGGCTTAACGAGAGCGGAGAGTTCCTCTTTTGTATAATCGAGGAGGCAGGCCTTAGACATGATTCAATCCTCTCTTTTGCAAATGCTCAAACAGAAGCTGTTTTGCTTTGTCATGATTGGCCACAAAATCACGATGGGCATTTGCATCGCAATAATTGGTGATGCAAAATACCCCCCCCGCCGGGATTTCAAACTCTTGGGCAATCCGCATGACGCTGAAAAATTCCATGTTTTCAATCCCCATTCCCAAGCTGCGAAACTGCTCCATCGCTTTTTCACTCGTCGTAATGTAGTTGGAAGAGTTCACCATCACATCTTTGACCCCCTGCACTTGGCTGGAGACGACATTATCCATAGGGGTATACCCTCGGTTATCCAAAAATCCTAACTCGATGTTAGCCGATGTTTTAGATTCGATGATCTCGAAAGTCTCATGTTTTCCGTAGCTTCCGGCACTCCCGACAAACAAAATAAACTCCGGTTTGTCAAACAAACACAAACGGGTAAGATTCATCGCACTCTCAACAAGCCCGACCCCTATCGGCAACGCAAACCCAAACGTCTCATTGTTTCCGGCGCAAACGATCATAACCTCACCGCGATGCCGTTGCCACGTAAATAACGTTTAAGATCCATAATATCGATCTCCTTGTAGTGAAAAATGCTCGCGGCTAACGCGGCATCTGCCCCATGCTCAAACGCCTCTTTGATATGCTCCATCGTTCCCGCACCGCCGCTGGCGATTACCGGGACATTCACGGCATGGCTGATCTGCTCGGTAATGGAGAGATCAAATCCGGCCTTTGTCCCATCGGCGTCCATCGAGGTGAGCAGTATCTCTCCAGCCCCTCGATTGACAACCTCTTTTGCCCACTCAAGCGCATTAATCCCCGTATCGACACGGCCGCCGTTGAGATAGACATTATGCTGATTTCCCGTCCGTTTCACGTCAATCGCAACGACGATGCACTGCGAGCCGAACCGTTTGGCCCCCTCATCGATAAACTCAGGTCGTTTGATCGCGGCTGAGTTGATACTCACTTTATCGCATCCGACGGCGAGAAGACGATAAATATCGTTCAATGTACGGATTCCGCCCCCTACCGTTAGCGGGATAAACACTTCACGCGCCACTTGTTCAACAATATGGACGATCGTATCACGCTCTTCATGCGATGCGGTAATGTCCAAAAAAGTGAGCTCGTCGGCTCCCTCATCATTGTAGCGCTTCGCTATTTCAACAGGATCTCCTGCGTCTTTAAGTCCGACAAAATTAACGCCCTTAACCACACGGCCGTCTTTCACGTCCAAACAGGGGATAATCCGTTTCGCGAAATATTCCATACTACCTACTTCATGCTGTAATTCTAATAGTATATCTTCGCTTCACTTAACCCCCAATTACCCATAACAATTGATAAGAAAAATAAATACATAATTTCTATTCAAAGTCCTTGACACGTCATTACTTCTCTGGCTTAATAAGAGATTAACACTTTATTCGGTAAACTCCAAATAATGCAAAACCGTCCTATGAAAGCCAAAAAAAGATTTGGTCAAAATTTTTTACGTGACGAAAGCGTTGTGTCACAAATCATCCAATCGATGCCCCTCACCCCTTATCGCATTGCGGAAATCGGGCCTGGATTAGGTGATTTAACTAAATATTTAGTTGATGTCAAAAGTGTCACCGCTTTTGAGGTCGATACCGACTTGTGCAAGCATTTACAGCACCATCTTGCCGATGCCATCGCTACCAATAAACTCACACTCCGATGCGGAGATGTGCTAGAAACTTGGAAGAGTGAACTTTTAGATGAACCGTACGATTTAGTGGCAAATCTGCCCTATTACATCGCGACAAATATCATACTAAAAGCCCTCGCAGATCCGGCGTGTCAAAATATGCTTGTCATGATTCAGCGTGAAGTAGCGGAAAAATTCTCCGCTGCACCCAATGAGAGAGCTTTCGGAGCACTCAGCGTAATAGCACAGAGCGTGGCAGACGTAGAAATCGTCCTCCATGTTCCCCCTACTGCGTTTGAGCCCGCGCCCAAAGTCGATTCTGCCGTACTGCTCATTCGAAAAACGGCCAATCGTAATGATGAAGAATTTGAGGAGATGTTGCGCAGTGCCTTCACGCAACCTCGTAAAACTCTTTACAAAAATCTCACTGCACGCTACGATGGAGAGGCTCTGACTCATGCGTTTTTAACGCTAGAGCTTGAGCGCACCATCCGACCTCATCAGCTTAGCACCTCTGACTTTCACCGACTCTACGCCCTATTACAATAGTCATTTTTTGACTTAAAAACGGCTAGTATCGATCGTAAAATTTATACCTCAATAACGTACCTAATTAACAAAATAAATTAAAGGATTACCAATGGCAGACGAACAAATAGAATCTCAACCACAAGCTCAAGGCGAAAACCGTCCTCCAAGATCAGAGAACCGCAGACCATTTCGAAGCAGAAACGCTGCCCGTCCTGAAGGTTCAACCGTAAATACGGGCGAAGGGGCACAAAGAGAGGGGGATACTCCCCGTCCTCCACGTACCGATAATCGACCTCCAAGACAAGACAACCGTCCTCCTCGCGAAGACAATCGTCCACCCCGTCAGGATAACCGTCCCCCTCGCGAAGACAATCGCCCACCGCGCCAGGATAACCGTCCTCCCCGCGAAGACAACCGCCCGCCGCGTCAAGACAACCGTCCTGCTCGCAGCGAAGGGCAAGCAGAAAATGTAGCTTCTGAATCAGAAAACAATTCACGCCCATCACGCGGCCGTGGCGGCCGTCGTGGTTCAACCAGTGCCCCGATCGACACCAACCTGCGTGATTTCGTATTGCAAAACCAAGAGGTACACAAAAATCGTCTCAATCCTCATCTTAAACTCAATTTAGACAATAACGAAAAGATCAAAATCACCCCATTGGGCGGTTTGGGTGAAATCGGCGGAAATATCACCGTCATTGAAACCGAAAACGAAGCGATTATTATTGATATCGGAATGAGCTTCCCGGACGAAGAGATGCACGGTGTTGACATCTTGGTTCCGGACTTCACGTATTTACGTGAAATTCGCAAAAAAATCGTGGCCGTTATTATCACCCATGCACACGAAGACCACATCGGAGCCGTACCGTATTTCTTCAAAGAGATGCAGTTTCCAATTTACGGAACACCCCTTCCACTTGCGATGATCGGCAACAAATTCGACGAGCACCACATGCGTGATTTCCGCCGATATTTCAACCCGATCGTAAAACGACAGGTATACAAAATCGGTAACGATTTCGACATCGAATGGATGCACATGACCCACTCGATCATTGACTCCTCTTCATTAGCGATCACGACCAAAGCCGGAACCATTATCCACACGGGTGACTTTAAAATCGATTTCACCCCGGTTGATGGGTATACAGCAGACATTCACCGTCTTGCCCATTACGGCGAAAAAGGGGTATTGTGCCTCTTAAGCGACTCCACGAACTCTTACAATAAAGAGTGGACACCTAGTGAACTCGCCGTAGCTCCTGGATTTGACCGCATCTTCGGAAAAGCTGAGGGGCGTATCATCATGTCAACCTTCAGCTCGAATATCCACCGTGTCTATCAAGCGATACAGTACGGAATAAAGTGCAATCGAAAAATCTGTGTTATCGGTCGATCCATGGAACGAAACCTCGAAATTGCTATGCAGTACGAGTACATCAAGCTTCCTAAAAATATTTTTGTGGATGCCGAAGAAGCAAATCGTATGAACGACAAAGATGTATTGATCATCACAACCGGAAGCCAAGGTGAGCCCAGTTCAGCGCTCTTCCGAATGGCCATCGGTGAACATCGTCATATCAAGATTAAACCAACCGATTTGATCGTCCTCTCAGCTCGCGCTATTCCTGGTAATGAGGGGTCAATTTCTGGAATGTTGAACTACCTTCAGCGTGCAGGTGCCCGTGTTGCGAATGACCGAGATATCCACGTATCCGGTCACGGAAGCATGGAAGAGCAAAAGCTCATGCTTCGTTTAACGAATCCTAAATTTTTCCTTCCGGTTCACGGCGAATACAACCACATCATGAAACATCGTGATACCGCTATCAGCTGTGGCGTTCCTGAGCGCAATATTCTCCTAATGACCGATGGAGACTGTATTGAAGTAAGCAGTAAAATGATGCGCAAATCCAAAACCGTCAAAACCGGAAAAACCTACATCGACAACCAAAACAATCACCAAATTGAAGACGACATCGTTATCGATCGTCAGAAAATGGCAAGTGAGGGGATGGTTGTCCTCGTGGCTCAAGTCGGCATTGCGGATTCACGTCTCTTATCCAAGCCTCTTGTTACGAGCTTTGGTCTTGTAGCTGACCGAAACGACAAAGCCTTTGCAGCAGAGATGGAAGATGTCCTTGAGCACTTCTTGCTGAACCTCAAGCCTGGTCTCATCGAGAATCCAAAAGCACTTGAGAATGATTTACGCCAAGTAGTGCGCAAACATATTTACCGTAAAATGAAAAAATACCCGCTTATCGTTCCTCACGTTTTCGTGATGTAAGGTTAACGCATCTTCTCCCATCCTGAACTTGGTTCAGGATCTTTAGTTCACTCTTTCCTCATTCCAATCTATCAGAACAAATCTCTTGAAAACGAAAAGCCGAATAATACTTTCGTAACAGAGCGGTCATAATCAATCAAACTTTCCCCGTATCCACTAAAAAGCTTAGCGTACCAAAAAGTATTTCCTGAGTTTAAAAATGGATAGGACCAGTGAGCATCAACGGCACCTCGGCTCGTTCCGCCAGATCCAAAATTATAACGAAAGAGGGCACCGACTTCATGCTTTTCATACAGATACTTAAGCTTGACATCACCGTATCCGAGGTAGTCTTGGATGTCAGGATTGTCATCACCCGGATAATTTGGCTCATACGCACCTGTCGCTGGATTAACAACACCCTCAAAATAACCATCATATTTTTTGTTTTCAGGAATCTTGTACCATACGCGCGTAGTCAAGAAAAGATTGTCCCACTGCCAAATGCCGGCAAGGTATAGGCGGTTCCAAGAGCGGGAACGATATCCTTCCTGCCCGTTCGATTCATGCATAAAGCCAAATTTAGCTAACTTCAGTCCGGATACGTCACTGATCGATTCGGATACAGGAACACCCATAAACAGTTCCGGCATATAGTTTATTGCGCGAAATGGCGCGGAATTACTGTAAACTTGCCACCACACTTTTTGTGTGTAGGCAAAATTGATATACTCATTCCATCCGAAAAGGTTATACGTCAGCATCTTTGTCAGACTG
>JAUXSZ010000218.1 GCA_030679635.1 Sulfuricurvum sp.
CCATATTTTAATCTCAATGGCGCATTGATCGGCCAGTACTTGCGAGGTTGTAATGAGTATCGAGCTTGCCATCTCATCGTGTTCTGCCTGAGACAAAAGATCAATTGCAACGTGACGTGCGTTGGCCGTCTCATCGGCAAGGATACCAATTTCGCTAGGGCCTGCAATCATATCGATATTGACTTCGCCAAATACCATCTTTTTAGCCGTCGCAACAAAAATGTTACCCGGTCCCGTAATGACGTCTACTTTGGGAATCGTTTGCGTTCCGTAGGCCATTGCGGCAATTGCGCTCGCTCCTCCAACCTTGAAGACTTCACTCACTCCGCACAAATGGCATGCTGCAAGCAGCAGAGCATTGGGCTCGTTATCCGGAGTCGGGGTACACACAACAATTTGTTCAACTCCAGCAACCTGCGCTGGGATAACATTCATTAGCAAAGAACTCGGATAAGCTGCTTTTCCTCCTGGGATATAAAGCCCTGCCCTATCCACTGGCGTTACTTTTTGTCCCAAGATTGTCCCATTGGCTTCGGTGTCAAACCAACTGCGTGGAAGCTGCTTTTCGTGATAGGCACGGATACGATCATACGAAAGATGCAATGCTGATTTCAATTTCGGTTCCAGCGCCTCATACGCGGATTTCATATCGGCGGTATCGATACGAAGCTCTGCCCCGTTTTTAGGCGACCAACGATCAAATTTTTCAATATGTTCAATCAGCGCATCATCCTGACGCTCGCGAATTTCGTCAATAATCCCTTTAACGATGACAGATACCTGTTCCATGTCCATTTTTCCGCGATTTAGAAGATCACTGAAAACCGCTTGAAAACTGGCATCACTGTTTTTGATAATCGTCATGATGTCCCTTTATTATTTTTTTGTTGACTTTTTTTTATATTCTTTACTGACAACATCCAATGCTTCCAAAAAGCGTGCCGAATCAATGGCCCCCATAACGGGTTCAAATAACGGCTCTCCATCGCTTTTCAAAAACCATGTTGCCGGTGTCCCTCCGACATTAAGATCTCTAGGAAAAATAGGGTTTTCATCCACATACACAATTGCCGCTACATAATCTGCATTTAATTTTTGAATGACTTTTGGGTTGCTTAGGGTAGTTGACTCGAATTGAACACAAAAGTGACAATGGTGATTCGAGATAATAAACATCATTGGTTTATTCAACGTTTTGGATTGCTTTAGTGCCGTTGTATAATCTTTTTCCCATTTGATTCCACTGGCGAATACGCTAGAGAGTGCCAGCAGAAGCATGAATACTATTTTCATCGTTTTTTACCTTTTTTAATAATCTCTTTTGCAATGGTATCGACATCTTTATCACTGACATCTATCACCATATCGGCCACCTTCAGATACTCTGGAAGTCTCTCTTCATACAAAGCACGAGCTTTTTCAATATCTTGAAACAGAGGACGCTTTTTAAGCTTTTTTTCTGCATCCGGGTGTGCCAATATACGCTCATAAATTGTATCAAAAGGGGCATTCAGCAAGATAACTGTCCCAATTTTTTTCATGGCCGGAACTTTAAAAAATCCGCCGCCGGTTGAGATAATTGTCCCCTCAACTTTTTTCTTTAGCCATCGAGCTGTTCTACGCTCCAGGAAACGAAAATACGCTTCCCCCTCTTGTGCAAATATTTCTTTGACAGAGCGGTTTTCCATACTCTCAATCACATCATCGGTATCCAATGCCATCATGGTAGTACGCTTCACAATCGCCCGTGCGACAGAACCTTTTCCAACGCCCATAAATCCAATTAATACAATATTTTTCATTCTTTATGACACTTTAAATTATAATGATGCAATCATAACACGCATAAACTTAGGAGTGACTCGTGAATATTTATGCTTTAAACAATCCAGCATCCAACACCGAACTCTTTCATACGCTTTATCAAAATAAGAACATCCGAATTGAAGCCATCAGATCTCATCTCACACACCCTGGAGAAATTTACAATCAAAAGGAGGACGAATGGGTTCTATTGATTCGCGGTTACGCAAAGCTTCTAGTGGGAGAAAGGGTTATTGAACTTGAAGAGGGGGAAGCTATCTATCTTCCCAAATTCACTCCCCACCAAGTTCTTTCCACGTCGGAGGATGCTCTTTGGCTTGGGGTGTTCAACTCTTAAATTCGTCAATATGAGCTTGCAGCGATTGGGCAACACGCAGTAATTGCTCCGAATCTTCTTCGATCTGCTCAACACTCTTTTGATTCGATTGGGAAACATCATTGATTTGCGATATTTTATCAATAATCCATTCCATATGCCCTACCATTGCAACGGAATCACCATGTGAGCGTTTCGCAACCATAACCGAGTTTTCCATCTCTATGGAGGTCATGGATATTTTTTCCTCAACTTCTCTGGAGATATTGGTAAGGCCGTTCATATTAATGGCATTTTGCCCAATTTTGTCGCTCACATCATTTATCGATTGGACAATCGTACTCACACTGATTTCAATTTCAGTTAAACTTTTTTGCGTTCGCTCAGCGAGCTTGCGTACTTCATCGGCTACAACTGCGAATCCTCGTCCGTGTTCACCTGCTCGAGCTGCTTCTATGGCTGCATTAAGTGCTAATAGATTCGTTTGATCCGCAATGTCTTTAATAACCCCCAATACATTTTTGACTTGTTCTGCATCGTTACGCAATCCTACTAACTGCGATGACATCTCATTTTCGGTTTCGATATACCCCTCAACTTCATCAACCAAATGATCCAACGCATGTTTGGCCGTTATTAATTCTGTATTTGCATTGGTAATATTGCTCTGAGTTTGCTCTGAAATAGTAATCGCTTCTGAAAGAATTTCTTTAATGGAATGACTCTTTTGAGTTGCTGCTTGAACAATTAAACGCTCTTGTTCTACCCCTTTAGAAATATTTTGAGTTGCTTCCGTAATCGTCGTTGCAATCGCACTGTTTTGCTTCCCAAGTGCTTTGACTTCATTGACTGTCTCTTGAATCATCGCAACAAAATTGTTCACGGCGCGTGCAGCTTCAGAAAATTCATCTTTTTTGACAACTTCTAGCCGTTTTGTCAAATCTTTATCTCCATTCACCAACGCAGAAATCCGCTTACGTAATTCGCTCAGCGGGGCAATGACCTCTCGACCGAAAAAGAGGTTTAATACCACAACAAAAACAACAACGATTATCCCAAGAGCAATCAATAAAATTCGCTGTGTTTTCACTATCGCTTCATCGTTTTGCTCCAGAGAAACTACCAAATTCATCACACCCAGCACATCACCCGTCTGCACATTCGTATGACATGCGAGACATCGATCTTCAGCAATCAGCGGTTGAAGAAGACGAATCGTATGCACTTTACCACTGTTTTCGATTACTTCTGGTTTTTTATTCTCAAAAACTTTTTTAATAAGCACATCATCACTCATAGGGCCATGCGCACCAAATAACTCATTTACTGCAGTAGAACGCTCAACGCCAATGGTCGTAATCCCTTCAATTTCCTTAGCCCGCTCAATGGTTTCCGCAACGACTTTGGGATCGCCGGCCAGCATACTTTGTGATAATGTTTGAAAAATCGACTGACTCAGCATAGTTAAAGAGCGTTTCGATGTTTCATTTGAAAAAGCGTGAAACGTCATATTCAAATATCCGTATATTGCTCCTAAGCCCAAAACACTGAATATTAATGTTGAAAAAACAATTTTAGATTTAACCGTAGAAAACATTTTTATAACCCCTCTTCTCTTGTTTTTATTAACTTTTGCTGCTTATTGTACCGTATAATAATCTCCACAACGAGGACCTGTCACAATTCCCTGCAACGTTTGTATCTTAACTGGAAGATTTATCGGTCGACGCATGGAAATTGGATCGACTTTACTCACACTAAAATGCAGATGCGGCGCGGTGGTATAGCCCGTATTCCCTGAGTAGGCGATTAACTGTCCCTTTGCTACTTTATCCCCTATATGAACAACCGCTCCACCCTGTTTTAAATGGTAATAATTTCCCATTGTTCCATCATCATGTTCGACAATTACATAGTTGGCATAACGACGGAACTCAGGACTTGCACCCCCCATTGTATTGGAAGCTTCGGCTCCTACAATCATTCCTTCACGAGCTGCACAAATGGGTGTTCCAATCGGGAGAGGGAAATCGACAGCATAAGCAGAGAGCCCCTTGTGAGAGGTATCGCCATTATATCCTTGCGAAACACGGACATTAGACCCTTTTGCAAAAGGGAGTCCGTAAACATACGCATCATTATGTTTAACAAAGGGCGATCCGCGGACCCATCCATACGATGACCTATAATAAACGGCTTTTGTCCTATCAATACGATTCAAAACTAGAATTTTCTTTTTACTATATCCTATCAACTCACTACTCAGAGGAAGACGAAGTGACGTAGAAAGGTTTGTAATGCTTTCAACATCAAGATTTAGCGTCACTCGGTAAGGATTTAAATTCTCTGCCTCAAACTCGATTCCTCCGTTTGGAGTGACTTCAGCTGTAATAATAACGCTGTTACGAGAACCAATTTTGGCCGTCTTTTTAATCTGCTTAACCTCAGAGCGCTTTAAAATGCGCAGATGCTCTTCATATGCCTGTTCTTGCTCAATCACAAATTGAATGCTCTTTTTCTCTAATTCCTGTTCATCGTATAACAAATCAAGACTTTTGATCGAATGACTCGGAAAATTCTTTTGATAATACGCGATGGTTTCAGATCGAACGCGAGGATGATGCAGAGGCTCTAACCCAATGGAGGCTAAATGTTCAAATCTCTTTTTGTCTCCCGTTTCTATCGCATCAATTAATGATGTTCGATAGAGTTGATAAATCACCTCTTGTTGAGAGGATAACGCTCTGAGATCTTTTAAATAGGTATTCAAAAGCTCCGGTTCAACTCGAGAGGATTTTGACAATACCTCTCTTATTGATAATGTTTCCTTAACCCCACTGCAAAAACGGCCAATAATGTTTTTTTCAGGGGCATTTAATGCCTTTTCATCCAGCTGAATGATTCTATGCGCATTCTGCTCCAACGGCTGAGCAAGTGAACCATAAGGAAAAATTTCCTGAGCGTTAAGCAGACGGATGCATATCAGTAACATTATAACAGCCCTCATCCATGCACCTTCTTTTTGTCTCTGCAGTTCACCCCAATGAGTACTACTTTATCTCCCTCATTTTAACATAGCTAATCTGGAAATATGGGGGTGGGTGCTATAATGGCTTATATTTTTTCTTTGGGGTTGTTCATGTCCAAACGTATTTTAGAGGTAATGAAACCGGGTGTTGTATTCGGCAAGGATCTTCAAACCTTGTTTGCTATTGCAAAAGAAGAGGGTTATGCCCTGCCCGCTGTCAATGTCGTCGGCACCGACTCAATCAATGCTGTTCTCGAAGCGGCAAAATTAGTTAATTCGCCCGTTGTTATCCAATTTTCAAACGGTGGCGCGAGTTACTATGCCGGGAAAGGGCTCAGCAATGAGAATGAAAAAGCAGCCATAGTAGGCGCAATCAGCGGGGCAATCCATGTCCATATGATGGCAGAAGCGTATGGTATTCCTGTGGTACTCCATACAGATCACGCGGCACGTAATTTTCTTCCATGGATTGATGCCTTACTCGATGCGGGGGAAAAACATTATCAAACCCACGGTAAACCGTTATTCAGTTCTCACATGCTTGACCTCTCCGAAGAGAGCCTTGAGGAAAACGTTGCTACGTGTGTCCGCTATTTGGAGCGGATGTCTAAAATCGGTATGACGCTCGAAATCGAGCTTGGGGTGACCGGAGGAGAAGAAGACGGTGTCGATAATACCAATATTGACAACGCGCTTCTGTACACCCAACCCGAAGATGTTGCGTACGCTTATGAGCAGCTCATGAAAGTAAGTGAAAATTTCACCATTGCGGCCTCTTTTGGCAATGTGCACGGTGTCTATAAGCCTGGCAATGTTATCTTAACTCCTACTATCCTAGATAATTCCCAACGCTACATCCAAGAAAAATTCAATACTGCGCCAAAACCTGTTAATTTTGTCTTTCACGGCGGATCAGGCTCTACGTTGAACGAGATCCGTGAAGCGATCAGCTACGGTGTCATCAAAATGAACATCGATACCGATACCCAATGGGCTACGTGGGAAGGGGTCAAAAACTATTATGAAAAATATCGCGATTATCTTCAAGGGCAAATTGGCAATCCTGAGGGGGAAGAGAAGCCGAATAAAAAATATTATGATCCAAGAAAATGGTTGAGAGATGGACAAAAAACATTGATTGAGCGTGTGAAAGAAGCTTTTAGCGATCTCAATGCAATCGATCGAAACTAAGAGAGAATAAGAAAATTATTCCCGCTTTTGCGGGGATAACGATACTGAAATTTATTTAGAATACGTAATTTTTGCTTTTGCTTTTAGAGAATTCATTTTCTTCTCCATGGATGCTTTAAACTTATCCATCTTCAAACGTTGCTCAATGAAATTTTTCACTTCATCAAAGCTCATTTTTTGTGCCGGTTTTTTATCCTCAAGATAAATAACGTGGTATCCAAATTGACTTTGAACCGGTTCAGATGAAATCGTCCCTTCTCTCATAACAAATACAGCATCATTAAACGATGGAACCATTTGGCCGCGTGGAAAATAACCCAAATCTCCCCCTTTTGCCGCACTTGGTCCCGTTGATTTAGATTTAGCTTGAGCCGTGAATTCGGTTTTTAGCTTCTCGCCACTAAGACCTTTCATGCTTGTAATCACAGCTTCGGCATCTTCTTTTGTTTTCATCAAAATATGACGGGCACGTACTTTTTCTTTATCAACAAATTCGTCCGCATTTGCATCATAATAGGCTTTTACTTCTTTCGCATCAACATGGATCGATTCAAACTGCTGCTGTTCCCAAACTTTTGCCGCAAGCTGCATTTTCATCCGTTCCATTAACACTTGAAGCTCTTGTTTATACTCTTTCGAATCTAAGATTCCGGTTTTTTTTGCATCATCAAACACAAGCTCTTGAGCAACCATTCCCTCAATAATACGCTGACGCAATTCATTTTGTTTATCGGCGGGAAGTGAATCAAATCGACCTTGGGTCCCCTCCATCAATACTTTATTTACTTCATCCGAAGTAATTGTATTACCGTTAACCGTCGCTAGAACTGCTGCACTTACAACCGAACCGCTCAATAGCACCCCTAGTACCCAAATAGAAAACTGTCGTCTCATTGTCATCCTTATTTTATCTTTACGCAAGATACATCAATAATCGAATTATAATACAATAAAGAGAATATCATACACAAATTAATCAATGTTAAACGCTTTTAATCTGTTCCTCTTGTTGTGCTATCTTTAAATAACATTCCAGTCATTCCATCCAACGGAGAAAAACTTGAAGAGCGGCATGAGTGTATATCACATAATGCTATAATTTGCAAAAATGAGTTTAACTGAATGAAGAAAGCAACCAAGATAGAAATTGAAGCCATCAAATCCGCTTTAGTGAAGCGGTATGATGATGCGGTAACGGAGCTTTCGTACCGTAATGTCTATGAGTTGGTGATTGCCGTTGCTCTCTCCGCTCAATGCACTGATAAGCGGGTCAATCTGATCACTCCCGCGTTATTTAAAGCCTATCCTACCCCCTATGATTTAGCGAATGCCAATGTTGAGGATGTTAAAAGGCTTCTTCAAACGTGTTCTTTTTTCAACAACAAAGCCATGAATCTCGTTGCAATGGCAAAACGGATCGTGGATGTTTATCATGGAGAGGTTCCCTTGGATGAAAAAGAGCTCATCACGCTTGCGGGGGTAGGACAAAAAACCGCACATGTGGTTCTAATCGAATACACCGGAGCCAATTTAATGGCTGTCGATACCCATGTATTTCGCGTTAGCCATCGTCTGGGCTTGAGCGATGACCTCACCCCTGCCGCCACCGAAGCAACCCTCGTCAAAAAGTTCAAAACCAATCTTCATCAGCTCCATCAAGGGATGGTTCTCTTCGGCCGATACATCTGCACAGCACGGAATCCAAAATGTGATGATGGGTGTTTTTTGAATGCCTACTGCAAAACCAAGGAAAGTTTTAAACCCAGGTAGGGTAAAATCGCCCATGATGAAAAGAATACTACTTTTTCTTGCAATGTTAGTTTTTTCCGGATGTATGAATGAGCGCGGCATCAGCTTGCGCTATTACAATAATTGTGAAGAGTTCTACGATGCACAAGGATATTATCACAAAAAATGCGATGACAATCTCGTTGATTACAGTGATGTGAAAAAAGCCCTTACCTCTCCAGCAGCATCCGCAGATCCAAAAGTATGGTAAGGTTTACTTTTTAATTATTTGCAGGCAATAAACGTCGCAAAATTGGCCCATCGAAAAAGAACATCGCAGCTTAAGAAACCACTTTTTTTGGCCATTTCAATATTTTCAATCATCGTATAGGGGATAAGGACGTTTTCGAGGGCTTCTCTTTTTTGGACGATTTCGTATTCGCTGTACCCTTGCTCTTTTTTGAACTCATAATAACAATCGATGAGCTGTTTGTTCAATGTGGCATTGTCGCTTAATACTTTTTCGCTGAATATAAAAACGCCCCCCTCTTCAAGAGAATCATAAATTTTACGAAGAAGCGTTTCGCGCACCATAGGACGGATAAACTGCAACGTATAGTTGCAAACAATCACCCTTGTGGTCCCAAAGGGGTATTCTAAAATATCCCCTTCGACCAGAGAAATTTTTGATCCGTACGCTTCAATTTTTTTACGCGCATGTTCAATCATGGCGGCTGAATTATCAATACCGATCAATTCAATCCCACGTGATGATTTAAGGGTACGTTCAATGTCTAAAAGCAACGAGGCCGTAGAGCAACCAAGATCAAGGACCCTCCCCCCATCTTGCAATGCATTTATCGAAAAGCGTCGCGTCAGCTGTAAAGATTCTTTATAAAAAGGGACTGAACGGCTCAGCATATCATCGAATACGGCTGCAACATCTGCATCAAATTCAAATTGTTTGGAAATAGGTTTTGTAAATAAGGTATCAGTATTCATAAGGAGTATTATAGCGAAAAGAGTTCTTTTTGAGGAAAGGAGGCGCGACGAAACACCATAATGCACCTCTCCCCAAACGTTTTTTTACCAGCAAAATACGGTCCACTTTTAAAAAAGGGTAGGAGTATTCTCTAGCGCTTTTTTTGTTTTTGCTGTCAAAACTTTACTCTCTCCAAAAAACGTAATTTCATGTTCTCTTAAAATACGAATAACATTTGTTGTCCCCTGCACTCCCACCGGATCTCCGGCAGTAAAAATATATGTTTGTGTTTTATCAATAATATTGCGCGCCACACCGCGCGTAATAATGGCACTCAACATATCTTCAAGCTTCCCTTTTTGAGTCAGATACGCAGGAACTACCCCCCAAACCAAGGTAAGCAAACGCGATACACGCTCATCATGCGTTGCCGCATAAATGGTCATTTCAGGGCGATAGCGCGCCAGTTTAATAGCAGACTGACCTGACGTGGTCATCGCAATAATTCCAACTGCATGCAATGCATCTCCAAGACGTACGGCAGACTCATGAACGATATCCATAGGATCATGATGCTTAAACTCTAAAAATTTATCAAACGGGTAGATCTCCTCAATCGATTGAATGGTCTTGACCATTGTTTCCACGACCAATACAGGGTTATGTCCAATCGCCGATTCTTCTGAGAGCATCACGGCATCCGTTCCATCCAAAACAGCATTGGCAACATCACTGATTTCAGCGCGCGTTGCCGTCTCTTTTTCCGTCATAGACAACAGCATTTGTGTCGCGGTTATGACAGGTTTTGAGCGCTCATTTGCTTTGCGTATTAACATTTTCTGAAGAGTGGGAACACGATAATACGGAACTTCAATCCCCAAGTCTCCCCGCGCAACCATCAACCCATCGGAATGCTCTAAAATTTCGTCAATGTTTTCAACGGCATCAAATTTTTCAATTTTTGCAAACAATTGTACGTCACCGTTGAGCGTGCGGATAATTTCGCGAGCTTGAATCATGTCTTGAGCATTTTGGACAAAGGATATTGCCATAAAATCAACCCCGTTGGCGACACCCCATGCCATATCGGTACGGTCCTTGGAAGTTAACACATCGATACCCAAGCGAGTATTGGGAAAATTAACCCCCTTTTGGGAACCAAGCTTTCCGTGATTTTCGATGATCGCGCGAACATAGTTCTCTTCACATGAAACAATCACGGCGCGGATATTCCCATCATAAAGATAGATGGCATCTCCGACATTAAGCATCTTTAAAATTTCACCCTGATTCAAAGAGGCTTGATAGTGATGCTCCGCTATCTTCTCCCCCTCATTCTCCTCATAGTATAAATCAATAATGTCTTTGGGATGAAGGTTGAATTCCTCCTTTAGCATTCCGATACGAATTTTTGGGCCGCATATGTCTTGTAAAACGCCTACAATAAGCCCTGTTTCAGCCATTGCTTGACGGATATTCTTCAGTACTCCCAAATGATATTCATGCGTACCGTGTGAGAAAT
>JAUXSZ010000221.1 GCA_030679635.1 Sulfuricurvum sp.
ATTTCTATTATCAAAATATCCAGAAAGAATAATGTTTTTCTGCTTAGATAATACTTAGTATTGATAATTATTTTCAATAATATCAAAAAGCCTCTCAAGATTTTCTCATCCAGATCCCCTATAATGATCTATACTATTTTAAAAAAAGAGATGCTATGAAGTCGTTTTCCCTATTACTGGTTCCCCTCTTTTCGTTCGCAATGAGTTTTAACGAGCTTTGTGATCATGCCTATAACGCTTCGGGTGAGCTCATTGGAACCAATGGCCGTATCGTCTCTAATACTCACAGTAAAGCTTCCGCCCTCGCCGGTGATCCGCTATCACTTGAAGGCGATGCAAGTGGAGTCAAAGGAAAAGATCCAAAAGACAGCGGAATCCGTTACGGTGCTATGCTGAATTTTCACCTCAAAAAACCTGCCTTTGTCGACGCACAATCCCATCAATACAACCAAATTTCCAAAACCCTTCATCAAGAAATCCAATTGCAGCAAGGGGTAATTCAAGTAGCCCTCAAGCATGATTGGCTTATTGCCACGCTCGAGCAAGAACGGATTGGGATTTTAAATGAAAAAGCAGCTTCCGCCAAAGAGGGATACGCCATAGGGCAAAAAAAAGTGACTGCCGGTCGAATGTCGCAAATGGAATTTTCACGGTTGATGAGTGAAGTGTACCGTGCTACTTCAGAACTTGCCATGGGGGAAATGGAGCTGGAGCACGCGCACCACGGACTCCAAGAAGCGACAATGCTGCACGAAGAGATTGTCGTCGATGATCTGCACTTTGCCTTTATTTCGGATGACAACAGCACGGATGACCGGATCAACAATGCCAGCATACTTCAAGCCCTGAGTTCTCAAATTGCTTCCCTGGATGCTCAAATGAAAAGCGCCCGCTATGAGGGAAGCGAAGCTATCTCCATGGGAGCGGGTGCGACGCACGAGCCGAGCCAAAACAGCATCGATTTTCGCATCACTATCCCTTTGGCATGGAGCGAAAAAAACGATCAGAAAATCGCTGCATTGATGAGTGAAAAGAGTGCCCTGCTCCATCGTCGTGACGTAACTGCTCAAAAACTACGGATGAATATTCACACCCTATTGGAACATTTAGAAACGAGGGAGAAGCGGTTTAACGAGGCTCTCGTGGCGCAAAAGCACCAAAAAACGCTTCTGGAGATGGCACAAAAGGGATATGAGGGTGGCGTTGTCAACCAGTTTGAATATTTGGCAACCAAAAATAGCTTTTATGACGCGAGATTGCGTACGGTAGAGCTCAAGCGCGAATACATTCAAGAGATGAGCGCAATGGAAGAAAAACTAGGGAGAATTTGGTAATGAAATCACTATTAATAGTATTGGTAATCACAACAGTGGCGATGGCGCAAATCACGATGAGTGATACACAAATGAAAAAAATGGGGATTAGCACAGGCAGAGTGAGCGTTACCAGTAGCGCGACTATTGGTCCTGTTATCGCCAAAATTGATTACGATGAGGATAAATCTAAAAGCTACTTTTTAGATCACGAGGCCTCCGTAATTTCCCTCAATGTACATCAAGGAGATCGTGTCCAAAAAGGGGAGACGTTGTGCAGTATCGCGTCACCTACCTTGATGGCAAACAGTTTTGAACTGGGAGAACTGCATCATCGCTATAGCGCCATCCAGAATAATGCTAAAAAAGACGAAATGCTCTACAAAGAGGGGGTGATTTCGTATCGCGATTATCAAGCAAGCGCACTCGAAGCAAATGCATTACGGTCTCGTATCTCTGTACTTACAAGTCAATTTGCCCTCGCAGGAGTTCGCGCCAACACGAACGGTACCATGAGGGTGATTGCTCAAAAAAGCGGCATCGTGACCGATTCACCACTGGTAGTTTCGGAAATAATCACCCCCTATCAACCCTATTTTCGAATTTCAGATCCGGATGCGATGGTTGCCATGCTCAATGTCTCGCCAAACCTCATCTCCTCTATTTCCAAAGGGGACACAGTTCTCTCCAAAGACAACCGTCCCATCGGCTCCATTATCTCCGTCTCCCCTTCTATCAGCGGTTCTACCAACTCCGCTATCGCCATCGCCCGTGTTCGTGATCCACAGTTGCGTGCAGGAACAACCATCGGAGTGTTAGTGTCGGCTTCCAAACCTACCACCTCTATCTTGATTCCTTCTCATGCTCTTGTTTTGTTTGGTGGAAAGACCATCTGTTTTATTCGAAATTCTACAGGCTTTAGAGCGCAAGAGCTCCATATCTATGCCACTACTAAAGAGGGAGTTTTTGTACGCCAAAGAGGCATTGATGCGAACACAAAAGTCGCCATCAGCGGTCTCGTCATCCTCAAAGGGGCGATGAGCGGATTGGGGTTTGAATAATGCTTGGTTCCATCATCGAGTTTTCACTCAAACAACGGATTGTTATTTTACTCATGGCAATGGGAATCCTCATTGGAGGAGTTTATTCGTTTCTTAAAATCCCTATCGATGCCTTCCCTGATATCTCCTCTACGCAGGTAAAAATCATCCTCAAGGCTCCCGGCATGACTCCCGAGGAGGTAGAATCACGAGTTGTCCGTCCGCTCGAAGCAGAGCTTATGGGGCTTGAAAACCAAACCATGCTCAAAAGCACCTCCAAATACGGCATTGCCGATATCACCATCGATTTCAAAGATGGGACGGATGTCTACCGTGCCCGTGCGCAAGTTTCTGAAAAACTCTCTAACGCGATGGGTTCACTGCCCAAAGGGGTAAATGGCGGCATGGCCCCCATCACGACCCCCTTGGGAGAAATATTTATGTTCACCATCGAGGGAAATATCTCCGGGCAAGCCAAACGGGAATTGCTTGATTTCACTATCCGCCCTGCCTTGCGAGGGGCAAAGGGGGTTGCGGACATCAATGCTCTAGGCGGAGAAGCACGTACCATCACCATTGTTCCCGATGTAAGCGCCATGGGACGACTGGGAATCACTATCTCCACTCTCGAGCAGGCTTTAGGCGAAAACCTCAAAAACGACGGTGCTGGGAGACTTGACCGAGGCGATGAGGGGTATTTGGTCAAAGTCCAAAGCGGTGTCCAAAACAAAGACGAAATCGGCAACATTACTATCCATTCGCATAATGGGCCCATGCGTCTCAGTGATTTTTGTGCCATTACCGAAGAGTCACGTACTCGCATGGGGTTCGTGACCAAAGATGGGCTAGGCGAAGCAACCGAGGGGCTTGTTATGGCGTTGCGGGGAGCGAATGCCAAAGAGAGTATTATTGAGATCAAAGAGCGCCTTGCCCTCCTTGCGCCGACACTTCCGCCAGGGGTCACCATTGTCCCTTTTTATGATCGCAGTGAACTCACCCAAAAAGCGGTCGATACCGTCTCTGAAGCACTCACAGAAGCTGTCGTGCTGGTTGTCATACTCCTGCTCCTCTTTTTAGGAGATGTCCGTGCCGCGATCAGCGTAGCGGTGATATTGCCCCTAGCCATCTCCATAGCCTTTATCCTCATGCAAGCCACTGGGATTACCGCAAATCTTATGAGCTTGGGCGGTTTGGCCATTGCCGTGGGGATTCTCGTCGATTCCGCCGTTGTTGTGGTGGAGAATACCTTTGCTGCACTGGGTGAAAAAGATCAAAAACTTCCCAAACTTCATCTCGTTTATCGAGCTTCCAAAGAGGTGAGCCTATCGGTGTTCAGCGGGCTTCTCATTATTTCTGTCGTCTTCTTGCCGCTTCTTTCACTCGAAGGGTTGGAGGGGAAACTTTTTGCCCCTGTGGCCATGACGATTGTCTTTGCACTACTGGGCTCGCTGGTCCTCTCGCTGACGGTAATTCCGGTCGTCGCATCGCTACTGCTCAAATCCACTCCTCATCATGAGACAAAATTGGATCTGTTTTTTGCGCGTCTGTATAAACCGCTCCTTTCATTTGCCCTCAATCGTACCAAAACGCTCTTTATCGGAGCCATTATTTTCCTGATACTGAGTTTTTCCCTCTTTACGCTGGTGGGTAAAACCTTTATGCCCACCCTCGATGAGGGGGATATTATTCTTGCGGTGGAACCCATTCCCTCTATCTCCCTTGAAGCGTCCAAAGAACTCAACCTCGCCATCCAAAAAGAGCTGTTAAAAAACATCCCTGAAATCAAAACCATCGTTGCACGCACAGGGACAGATGAGATGGGGCTAGATCCGATGACGCTCAACCAAACCGATACCTTTTTAGTTCTAAAACCCAAAGAGGAGTGGAAAGCGGATTCCAAAGAGAAAATTATTCACAACATCACCGAAACTCTCAAACCTTTTGCAGGGGTCGGGTTTAGTTTTACCCAACCTATCGATATGCGTATCTCAGAGATGCTCACGGGCTCACGTGGTGATGTGGCGATCAAAATTTTCGGACCCGATATCAACACCCTCAATGCTCTCAGTGAAAAAGTCGGGATGACGTTAGAGGGGATAAAAGGCTCCAGCGAGGTTATCGTTACACTTAATAAGGGAATTAACTATCTCACCGTAACCCCTGACCGATTTGCTACCGCCAACACAGGGGTGAGCAGCGGTGAGTTACAACAATTTCTCAAAGCCTCACTGGAGGGGATTATCGTCGATACCTTACCAGAGGGGAATATCCGCACCCCGGTTATGATCCGTTTGGAGAGTGACATAGCAAAAGATTTTGACAAATTCAGCGCACTTGAAATCCCTCTCATCGAAGGGGGAAGCGTCCCCATAGCAAGTATAGCTACGATTACCCAAACCGAAGGACCCGTGCAAGTTATTCGTGAAAACAACGAACGATTAAGCGTGGTACGCTCCAACGTCGAAAATCGAGATTTGGTCGGGTTTGTTGAGGAAGCAAAACAAAAAATCAGTGATAGTATCAAACTCCCAGATGGGTATCACATCACCTACGGAGGACAGTTTGAAAATCAGCAACGCTCTTCTGCACGCCTTGCGGCAGTGGTTCCCGTAAGTATCGTGGTGATTTTCTTTATCCTCTTTTTCACGTTCCGCTCTGTGAGCAACACGCTGCTCATTTTACTCAACATTCCTTTTGCGATTACGGGGGGAATCATCTCTTTGTTTATCAGCGGGGAATACCTCTCTGTCCCCGCATCGGTCGGCTTTATCGCCCTCTTTGGGATTGCGGTACTCAACGGGATCGTCATGGTGAGCTATTTCAACACACTGCTCTCCAATGGCTACACCATCGATGAAGCGGTTAACGAGGGGGCGCGCAGACGGTTACGTCCCGTACTGATGACGGCATTTATCGCGGCACTCGGATTGCTTCCGTTGTTGTTTGCTACCGGGGTCGGAAGTGAGATCCAAAAACCGCTTGCAATAGTGGTCTTGGGAGGATTGGTCACATCAACGATTCTTACCCTCCTGATTTTGCCGCCTGCCTTTAAAATGATCTATAATCGAGGACAAAAATGAGCTTGCACGGAATGAATATTTACTTTGAAATTGCGAATAAAGACATATTGGTTGATTTATTATTGGAAGAGGGATATGATGATTTTTATTTTTTCCCTTGTAAACGGTACAGTGCCGGAGCCCTTTTAACGAGCGCTGAAGAACAAGTAAGCGCTAGACGGAATTTTGGACTGTTTCGTCTTTTTTTGCAAAAAGCTGAAGCTATCGTCCTCGCGCGCGCTATCAAAGCAGAATTAAAAGACAAAACGATTAAGATACTCATAGATGAGGTAGAAGAGCTGTAAATGCGTATTTTGATTGTTGATGATGAACTGGAATTGTTGGAACTGTTACG
>JAUXSZ010000230.1 GCA_030679635.1 Sulfuricurvum sp.
CATTTTAGAAAGGCGATCTAATACTTTTTTAGCCTCTTCGGGCCCCAATGCTTTGTACAAAATTTCACGTGCATACTCCAACCCGCCACTGTTTAGATACTGATTGGATTGGATAATGGCATAAAATTCTTCGAGGACTGCGGCCCCAATATTTTTTTCAATAGAGCGATTCATGGCTATGTATTTGGAGATTTCTGTAATTGACTCTACACTCATGCGTGCAAACAGTTCTGCTGTGCTATTTTCTCCAAGCTGAATTAACAAGATAGCCACTTTTTGTGCCATACTCATCTCATCAAAATGGGTTTGCTGCGCTTGATTCAACGTCATATTTTTTCCTATCCCTCTATTAACTTCGACCCGAACCTGATTCTTCATTAATTAATGTCTGAATCAAAGAGGCAATCTCTTCAGGACGTTCTTCCGTAATTTCACGTATTTTTTCAAGTACCACTTCGTATTTTAGATCATCTTCGTTAAAGCTGTCGCCAATTCCAAGCTGACCTTCCACTTTTTTTCGCATCTGCTGGACTTTCTCAATCAAATCTTCATCCTCATCCTCAGAAATATCCAATACAGGCCGCTCAAACTCCTCTTCTTCTCTACTAAATTCCAACATACGATCAGCAAACGGAAGAATGACTTTTTTATACGCAACAAATAAGATTATACCCACTAGGAGATATTTTAAAGCCGGCATCGCGGGCTTTATGTAAGTACTGAAAAATTCTGATGTTTTCGACGCTGCGTTCTGAGGTGAAAGGGCATTTTTGGTATTTTGAAATTCAAAATTACGAACCGTTACCAAATCTCCTCGTTGGTCATCAACCCCAATCGATTGTTTTACGAGAGAAGTAATGGCATCTATTTGCGTTTGATCCAAGGCAACATAAGAAACCTCTTCCCCTACTAAACCATTCGTCTCTTTTTTCAGCTCATATTTACCGTCAACAACAACCGCAGCCGTTATTCTCTTGATTCGTGCAAACTCCATCTTAGTGGTTGATACTGTTTTTGAAATTTCATAGTTAGTGGTTCCTTGAGTTTTTTCGTATTTCTCCCCACCACCTTGTGCATTTAACCCCTCAACCGGACCAATATTACTCACAGCACCGGGAACACCCCCGACTTGCGGAGGCGTTTGTCCATCGCGTTTTTCCTCTAATGTTTGCTCGCTTCGAACGACATTCTCAGGATCATATTTTTCGGACGTTGAGCTCTGTTCAGAAAAATCGTACTCAATCGTTACTTTTGCAACAACACGATCTTTCCCCCCGATAAAAGGAGAGAGGACATTCACGATTTTATCTTCTTGCTTCTTTTCTTCCCTCGTCTTGTACTGCTGCTGCATCTGGGAAAGCTCTCCCATCATAGCATCTGCATCATTATCCCCTAAACTTTCCCCATCAGAATTAATCAAAGTGACATTTTCCAACGTGAGCTTTGGAACAGCCGAAGCTACCAGCTTTTTAATCCCGCGGATCTGTTTCGCAGTCAGTTTACGATCCGCATACAATTGAACCATAACCGAAGCGGATGGGGGAACGGCTTCAGAGACGAAAAGCGTCTCTTTGGGAAGCGCCAAAGAGACGCTTGATTTCTCAACAGGAGCCAACGAATCGATGGAGCGTGCCAATTCTCCCTCAAGTGCACGTCTAAACTTAACCTCTTGGTCAAAATTAGTCGCCCCGAATTCCTGCTTATCAAACAGTTCAAAGCCGACATGCCCCTCTTTGGGAATTCCCATAGAAGCAATCATAATACGTTCTTTGTAAACAACCTCTTTGGGTACTTCAATGACATTATCGCGCGGAATACGGTAAGGAATTTTATCTTTTTCGAGTTGCTGAACAATTTGAGCTGCATCTTGAGGGGTTAACGATTCAAAAAGAACTTGATACCCCTCTTCACTCCCCTCTTTTGGATCACTAGTAAAGAGAACCAAAAAAAGAAGAAATCCAACAATTGCTGCTACTGCTACGCCAATAATAGTTTTTTGTGCTTGCGTCAACTTTCCAAATAAGACGACAAGTTGCGAAAATAAAGCCTTAAAATCCATTGGTACCTAAATAATTATTATAATAACGGCTCTGAGAGCTCGAAGAATCGACTATTTTGTACTTCCGTACCAATCGTCACACGGATCGCATTCAATCCATAACTGCTTAAATCACGTATAATCATACCCTTTTTTAACAATGCTTGCGCTATTTGAGATGAATTTTTTTCTTCAGGAAGCGATAATGTGACAAAATTCGTATAACTGTCAATTAATTGAATCCCTTTTAGCTTAGCAAACGCTTCATACCGCTTCATCTCTTTAAAATTATCAACGATACATCCCGCTACAAAGGGCTCGTCTTCCAGTGCTACGGAGGCTGCCTCAAGCGACAACGTCGTAATGTTAAACGGGGGACGTACTTTGTAGAGTGCTTTAATAATAGACGCGCGCGCAATCCCATATCCAACACGCATTCCGCCAAGGCCATACGCTTTTGAAAAGGTCCCTAGAAAAAGGACGTTCTCGAATTTTTGAATTAATTCTCGAGGCTCTACCGCTTTGGAAGGGTCTTTAAAACGGGCATACTCCATGTAGGCTCCGTCCACAATAACTAAAGTATCGTTGTCCACTTTCTCAATAAAAGAGAGCATCGCATCTGCATCGATCGCATCCCCTGTCGGATTATTCGGGGTACACAGAAAGATAATGGACGGTTTATGTTCGCAATAGAGGGTATAAAACTCATCCATATCGTGTTCACGCGAAGCCGTACGGACAATCACGGCCCCGACTTGTTTCGCATAAATTTCATACATGGCGAACGTGACACTGTTCATCAGCACTTTTGAACCATTATGCGCTTTAGCGTGTATCGCGAATTCGATGACCTGGTCGCTTCCTGCACCAATCACCATTTCATCAGAACCAATGCCGTATTTTTGACCCAATGCGTTTTTCAACTTCACCATCGAATCATCCGGATACAAAGACATGTTGTCAATAATTTCACGAACAGCATCTTTGACTTTAGGAGAACACCCAAAAGGATTTTCATTACTCGCCAATTTTACAATTTGATCTTTATCAATACCGTATTCACGGACTACCAGTTCAATGGGCTTACCCGCCTCATAGCTTGTAATGGTCTTTAATGCACTGTTGAATTTCATAGTTCTCCCTTTACGTAGCTTCCTAGCCAGGTTACTTCATCCGCATGTTTTTCAAGTAATTTTTGGACTCTTGGCTCATCAATATGACCAAAGAAGTCAATAAAAAACCAATACTCAAAACCATCATTTTCTCTTGAAGGGCGGCTCTCTATTTTACTGAGATTAATATCCGCCCCATTGAAATCTTCCAAAAAGTGGACCAAGGCCCCTGCTTTTTGTGCATCTTTTAGGCGTACTAGAATGGATGTTTTATCTTCTCCGCTAGGGGCATTTTTAAAATCACTGAGAATAAAAAAGCGAGTTGCATTGTTATGCGCGTCTTCGATATTTTCAAACAGAGTCGGTACTCCATACAGTTTTGCAGCGATGTGAGAACAAATGGCTGCCGCTTCTGGATCTTTGGAGGCCAGAACAGCAGCTTTGGCCGTTGATTCAACGGGGATATGCTCCATCCGCTCCAAACCATGTTCCATCAAAAACTCGCGGCACTGACCGAACCCTTTATCTTTTGAATAAATTCTTTTGATCTGATGAAGCTTTTCTGCTTTGGTTGCAAACGCCATATGAATCGGCATGTACACTTCTGCCACGATTTTAACGTTCCCTTTACCGAGCAGGTCAAGCGTCTCTCCTACAACCCCATCGCGGCTATTTTCGATCGGAACCACACCAAATTTGGCACGTCCCGCTTCGAGTGTTTTAAATACCGCTTCTATCGAACCCAACGAAAGATAATCACTCATCGCACCAAAGCGTGACTCGGCCGCTTGATGGGTAAAACTTCCCTCTGGCCCTAGATATGCGATACGCTCCGGCAATTCCAAGTTTCGGGCAACGGCAAAAATTTCTAAAAAGATGGCTTCAATCGCAGGACGATTCAATAAACCGCCGGTTTCACGGCTTAACTGGTTCAACCGATCGATAATCGATTTTTCCCGCTCAGGACGGTAAATAGCCCCCTTGCTTTCGTGTTTGATCTCACCTACCCGTTGGACGACTTCCATCCGACGATTCAGCAATACAATCATCTCGTTGTCCAAGGCATCTATACGACTTCGGCATTCTTCTAGTGTATTCATAAATTCTCCAATACCTCTTGCATATCCGCGTACACGGCATAAGGCTGTTCATCTGCCCCTAACTTGGGCAATATCTCTGCAGCAAAACGGTATTTGCCGCTTAAGACAAATACTCCCCTCATCCCCAAAGCCTGCGCACCGATGAGATCACCCTTCATATCATCGCTGATAATCGTGATGTCGCTAAAATTCACATTCGCCTGCTGTTGTCCCAATCGATTCAGCGCCTCCGTAAAAAAAGCGGTACTCGGTTTTCCGACCACCGTATAGGGGCAAGAGGTTGCCGATTCCAACATTTTCAAAATGGCACCTACTCCAGGATACCGCTTGTGATTTTTGACATACAATGACGTTTCATGCATTCCGATCAATCGTGCACCTGAAAGGATGAATTCAATCATCTGTGCATACTCATCGGCATTAAAATCTTCTTTGATGGCTACCAAAACCGCATTAGGGCTTACATAGTCAAGCGTGTACCCTTGTAAAACCAATACCTCTAAAAACGGTTTAGAACCATAAGCCGCAATCTTGTCACCCACATGCATGTGATTTTTCAACACCATCAGAGGATCCAAGTAATGACTTTGCGGAATATTCAATCCTACCATATTGAGATAGTTCAGAAATTCATCACTCGGATATTTCGTACTGTTCGTAATGACCATATAAGGAATATTCGACGCATTTAGATGATCGATGAATTCAACGGCACCGCGAATGGGTCGTTTGCCATTATCATCAATCAAAGTGCCCTGTACGTCGATAAAAAACATTAGAGATACTCACGCTCTAATGCAATCAAATCTTCAAAACTTTCACGTTGACGGATCAGACGGGCTTCTCCGTTCTCAACTGCTACTTCAGCCGAACGTCCACGCGTATTGTAATTGCTGCCCATACCAAAACCGTATGCCCCAGCGCTGTGCACCACCAACAGATCATTGTGCTCCATGGCAGGGAGAGGATAGTTCTTCGCTAAAAAATCACCGCTTTCACAGACAGGCCCCACAACATCGACAGGTGTCGCCTCTCCTGTTTTATTGACCGCTTCAATCCGATGATACGCGTTGTACAAGCTTGGGCGAATCAAATCGTTCATCGCACCATCCACAACCACAAAACGTTTTGCTCCGTTTTGCTTTTCATAAAGGACTTTCGTCAAAAAATATCCGGCATTGGCCGTTAAAAATCGTCCCGGTTCACAGATGATCGTCACATCGATCCCTTTGAGCGCCGCAAGGATTGCTTGTGCATAATCATAGGGGGTGATGGTCACTTCATCGTCATAGCGGACACCCAATCCTCCCCCAATATCAAAAAATTTCAAATCAATATCGATGGTCTGCAACGAGCGCAATAAATCGGCCACAATAACCGCTGCTTCATAAATCGGTTCCAACTGCGTGAGCTGGCTCCCTATATGAAAATGGATCCCTACGGGATCAAGATTATCCGAATTTTTCGCCTGAATGTACATTCGTTTGGCCGAATTGATTTCAACCCCAAATTTATTATCATGCAAACCGGTAGAGATATAGGGGTGCGTCTGTGGATCGATATTCGGATTAACACGGATACTGATACGAGCCTTTACCTTCAGCTCTCGGGCAATTGCTTCAACTCTCGACAACTCCCCTTCGCTCTCCACATTGATATAGAGGATATCACTCTCAATCGCTTCACGTATTTCGTCATCGCGTTTTCCGACACCGCTAAAAATAACACAATATTTCGGGACGCCCGCCATCAATGCGCGACGTACCTCACCGATCGAAACACAATCAGCGCCCGAACCCTGTGCGGCAAAATGTTTGATAACGCTCAAATTTGAGTTGGCTTTAACGGCATAGGCAAGAATCGATTTTCTTCCGCGAAATGCTTCTTTTAGAGCGTCAAACTGCTCTTTCATCGCATCAAAATCATAAACATACAAAGGGGTTCCGTAGGTTTGTGCCAAAGCTTTAAATTGGATCACGTGTTAACCTTTTTGTGATAAATTTTTTTGCGATTTTATCTTAAATCGACTTAGACGTAGGGCCATTAATGCCCCAAGAAGTCCAATGGGGAACAATATCCCCACTTCAGGAGAAAGGGTCTTATTATTCGCCAACTCTCCACTCATAAATAATAATCCCCATACCATCAAGGTCCCCAATATCGCACCAAAGCTATAGAAGGAAAGATTGGCGAAACGTGATCCTGTCGGAGCATAGGTATATACTATAATAATGATCATCAAGGCAAACCACGGAGTAACAAACGTTCGATACAAAGAACTTGTCACCTTTGAAAGATCAATATTTTGAGACGTCAGCAATTTTTTGGCATCCAGCGCATCCATAATGGTAAAATTTACCTTTCCATCATAGATCTGATCTAAAATTTTCGGGCGAAAGTTATGAAGCACTTGAATCGTTTCAGCATCTGCAATAACAATCCCTTTCGTCTTTAGATTCAACGTTGCGGGTGGACGTATTAAATGCGCCTTCTGTATGATCCAATAAGGATCTTGGTAGTAAGCCTCTTGTGCACTTAGCACCTCTTTAAGCGCCCTATTATCAAACGTAAAAATACGAATCGTATGCGCTTTTTGAGTCAATGGATCAAGGCTACCAAAATAAATATAATTCCCTTCATGCGTAAAAAACAAATTGTTAGTAGGGGTTAATACCTGAGATGTTTCTCTCAAATTATCCGCATATTCATTCGCTCGAGCAAAAGACGTTGTATGTGCTAAGATATGGAGCGCAATCAAAATAACGGCAACCCAGAGAAAGGGGACTAAAACTTTGAGTCGTGAATATCCAAGAGCGTAAAAAGCGGTTAAGGCATTGGATCGGATCAACTCAACAATCGCCGCAATAAACGCAAAAACCAAAGAGATAGGCAACATCATATCAATAGCGTACAGCCACTTGTAAACCAAATAAATAATAAGCAAGTTAGCAGAAGGGGGAAGCTGGGAAGAATTGCCCATCAAATCAAAACCAACCATGAAAGCCGTCAGCGATATTAAGATGATCACACAGTAGCGAAGATACAAAAACGATACCGTTTTAAAAAAAAGCATAGACATCCAGCTGAAGTTAAATAATTTTTATTATACCTTTAAACCTTTGATAGAACACTTTGATGCAACCTCCAAACACGTTGAGGACAACAAGAGTTCTACCGCATCTGCCGCTTTTCCAATCCATTCTCTTAGATGCGTCTGCTCATCATCAGAGAACGGGTGCAAGACATAATCAGCCACTTGGGATTTATGCTCAGGTCTTCCTATCCCCATACGGACTCTGACATACTCTGGAGAAATCG
>JAUXSZ010000253.1 GCA_030679635.1 Sulfuricurvum sp.
GATTTGAACAAGGCGGGAGTAGACGCTTTCTTGGTCGGAGAGTCCTTAATGCGTCAGGATAATGTAGAAGAGGCTCTCCAAAAACTCAAAAATGGGTAATGGGCTTTTAGCGTAAAATAGAATTTATTCTTATGTATCCATTTTATAAATTTAATGTTATAATTATTTAAATAATAAAATGGAGATTCGCATCAATGCAATCGTACACAACCTATAAAAAACTGATTGCCAAAACTGTCATCCTCTCTTTAGTGGCGAGTTTGTCAATAGCGTTTTTGTACGGGGTGTATATTAAGCAGCGTGCCATCGATGAATTGGCACGGGTAGATGCGCGTAAAACGAGCCGTATGGCATTTGAAGCACTCTATTCGGCAATGGAAAAAGGGTGGAGCAAGCAAGAGCTCGACGCGATTATCGTCCGTCTCAATAATGTTGAACCCGACATGCGGATCAATGCGTACCGCAGCCCTATTGTGGCAGAACTGTTTGGAGATCGGATAAACGATAAAAAAATTCGCGAGCACGATCCGATGGTGGCTCGTGCGATGAGGGGTGAAGAGATCCTGACGGGGAATGACGAGATTCGTTACCTCTATCCGATCGTCGTCAAACAAGAGTGTCTGATCTGCCATGCGAATGCCAAGGTCGGAGACATTAATGGTGTCATAGATGTTTCTTATCCGGTAGGAAATCTAAAAATATCATTGACGACGATGATCAATTCGTTTATCGTCTTTTTTGTTATCTTTACCATTATCATTTTTGCCATTTTATATTTTAGACTTAACTCGTTACTTGTGCAGCCTCTAAAACAGTTCATCGGATTGATCCAAGAGATCATTAATAAAAATGATATGGCCAAACGGGTCAGCCTCAAGACAAAAATTCTCGAAGTGAAAAATATCGAAAATTATTTCAACAAAATGCTCGATTCTATCCAAGATTATTATGAAAAACTCCAAGAACTTTCCGATCGTGATTACCTCACAGGGCTGTACAACCGCCGAAAGTTTGAAGAGTTTCTCTCCTATGAGATTGGCCGCTCACTGCGCCATCAGCACAAATTTACGATTATTATGATTGATTTGGATAATTTCAAATACATCAATGATACCTATGGGCATGCGTCAGGGGATTTAGTTCTCAAAGAGGTAACGGAAATTTTCGGCTCAAATTTGCGAAACGCCGATATTCTAGCGCGACTCGGGGGAGATGAGTTTGCCGTGATATTGCCCGAAACACCGTACGAAAACGGCTATGCCGTGGTTGAAAAACTTCGCTCACAATTGGAAGCCACTCCGATCTCGTTGATGTTTGATCAAATTACCCTTACGGCGAGTTTCGGTATCGCCGAATATCCTGAATTGGGAGATAGTATCGAGACATTGCTCACCGGATCGGATATTGCGATGTATAAAGCCAAAAAAGCGGGAAAAAATACCATTGCCCGTGCCGATCAGAATGATCAGGAGATGGCGGCAGAAATTCAGAAAAAAGGGGAGTTCATCCGTCATGCAATCGATGAAGATCGGTTGGAACCTTTTTTCCAACCGATCTATAACATCCGCACCAATGAGCTCTATGGATACGAGGTGCTTGCCCGTATACGTGAGGGCGATCGGGTTATGGCGGCGGGACAATTTATTGAAATCGCAGAGAGTCTTGGATTGGCCACGAAAATCGATCAGATTATATTGTCTAAAGGGCTTGAAGCACGAGCGAAGTTGATGATGTGGGATAAAAAATTCTTTTTTAATCTTTCTACTCACAGTCTTTTTAGCGGAGATTACGTTTCGGTTATCGAAGCGCATAATGGACAAAATCTCTTAAAAGGAGAGAATACGGGTATCGTAATCGAAATTTTAGAGCGCGAAGCGATTCACAATGTTAAGGCACTGATGGAGATTATCGAAGAGATGAAAGAGAAAGGGATCGCATTTGCATTGGATGATTTCGGTTCCGGATTTTCGTCATTCGTTTATCTGAAATATTTCAATACCGATTATGTAAAGATCGACGGTGAGTTTGTCAAAAATATCACCGTCAATGTAAAAGATCGTATTTTTGTCAAGCATATTAATCAAATCGCTCAGGAGTTCGGTAAAAAGACAATTGCCGAGTATGTCGAAGATGAAGAGACGCTAGCTATCCTTAAAGAGCTTGGAGTCGATTACGTTCAAGGGTATTATTTCGGGCAACCGCATCAGTTAAGCTGAGCGGTTATTGGGTGATTAGCTTAAAATCTTTTTAGCACACTCATTGATCCGTTTTCCATCTGCTAATGCTCCGATGGTTTTGGAAGCGGTTCCCATGATTTTTCCAATCTCCTTCATACTTGTAGCGCCCACTTTGGTAATGATGGAGCGTATTGCGGTTTCAAGCTCTTCGTCGTTGAGCTGTTTTGGAAGATACGTTTCAAAAATAGCGGCTTCCGCAGCTTCTATGTCGTATAAATCGTCTCGTCCAGCCTCTTTGTACTGACTCATTGAATCGTTACGTTGTTTGACTTGTTTTTGAATAATTTTGATGATATCTTCATCACTTAACTCTTTGCGCTCATCCACTTCTATTTGCTTCATCGCACTGCTAAGCAATCTTAACGCATCGCGTTTAACGACTTCTTTTTCTTTCATAGCGGTTTTGATATCGTTACTTATTTGCTCTTTTAAACTCATCGTGTTTCCTTGGAACTATTTTTGCTTATTATAGCTAAATTCTGTATCACGGATG
>JAUXSZ010000261.1 GCA_030679635.1 Sulfuricurvum sp.
TCTCCCCCCAAAATTTCGGTCGCACGTGATGCCAATACCTCATTATTATTCATATTAGACTGCGTGCCTGAACCTGTTTGCCAAACGACAAGCGGGTAATGGGCATCGAGTTTGCCGGCCAACATTTCATCCGCTGCTTGCGCAATTGCATCCGCTTTCTCTTTTGACAGTTTCCCCAAGTCGCAGTTGACCAATGCAACCGCTTTTTTAAGATAGGAGAATGCTCTCGTAATCTCATACGGCATTTTCTCTTCGCCAATGTGAAAATTTTCTAAAGAGCGCTGTGTTTGTGCTCCCCAATAGGTATCATTGGGAACACGGATTTCTCCCATAGTATCTTTTTCTATACGAAAACTCATTCTTACTCTCCTTTGAAAAATTTATTGGCATTCAAGGCATCGATCATGGACTGAACCGATGCACACGATTTTGCAAACATCGCTTTTTCAGCATCATTGAGGGTGATTTCAATGATTTTTTCTACGCCGTTTGCGCCAAGCATTACGGGAACACCGCTGACAACATCTGTGTAGCCGTATTCGCCATCAAGATAGACGGCACACGGGTGAATTTGTTTGGTATCTTTTAAAATAGCATCAATCATCATGGCAGTGGATTTTGCAGGGGCATAATAGGCTGAACCCGTTTGCAAAAGAGCTACAATCTCCGCTCCTCCGCTGCGCGTACGCTGTACTACTTCGTTAATTTCGTCTTCGCTTAATAGATCAGAGAGAGGCACCCCTGCAACAGTTGAATAACGAGGAAGAGGAACCATGTCGTCTCCATGCCCGCCCATGACCGAAGCACGAATTTGTCCTCCGCCGTATCCAAGTTTTTCTTGAATAAATGCCGCCATACGTGCACTGTCCAAAATACCGGCCATACCGATAACGCGGCTTCGATCAAATCCGCTCTCTTTAAGCGCAACATACGTCATAACATCCAGAGGATTTGACACCATTATAATGATTGCATTTGGGGAATATTTTGCGATTCCCTCAATCACTTCACGCGTTATATTTGCATTAATCATCAAAAGATCATCACGGCTCATCCCCGGCAATCGAGGGCTTCCTGCGGTAATGACGACGATGTCACAATCTGTCAAATCCGACATTTTATCGGCAACACTAACAACGCTGTGACTTCGTACAGCAGCAGCTGCTTGAGACATATCAAGCGCTTTACCTTTTGCTATTTCGATTTTATTGTCGCGTAAAATAATCTCATGACAAGCACCTAACATTGCAAGCGAATAGGCAATGGTAGACCCCACATTCCCTGCTCCGACAATTCCGACACGTTTTCCTTTAACCATACTCTGTACTCCTGGTGTCAAAATAGGTATCACTCTCTACAATCCACTATACTCATCGCTATTTTCGCATTAAAAATACTAATAAGCATACGGTCAGAGAGTAAATACACAGACGATAACCTATCGTCTTATATCTATAGAGGTACTCTGCAGATATAAAACGATAATCCGGGTTACCCCGGAAGTATCCTATTAGATAGAAGCGATGATGGCGTTCAATGTCGCACTTGGACGCATGGCTTTTTCAGTTTTAGCGGTATCCGGGTGGAAGTAACCGCCGATATCCTGATGCTTCCCTTCTACCGAGAGAAGCTCTTCCATGATTTTTGCTTCATTATCCGTAAGCGCTTTCGCTACCGGAGCAAATTTAGCGGCAAGTTGGGCATCAATAGTCTGCTCAGCCAATGCTTTTGCCCAATATTGAGCAAGAAAAAAGTGGCTTGCTTTATTGTCAGGCTCGCCTGCTTTGCGTGAAGGCTCTTTGTTGTTGTCAAGGTAAGCTGCATTGGCAACGTCAAGTGCTGCTGTAACAGCTGAAAGCTTGCTGTCATTCTTCGTTTTATTGATATGACGAAGTGACTCAGCCAATGCCAGGAATTCACCCAGTGAGTCCCAACGAAGGTGTCCCTCATTAATAAACTGCTCAACGTGCTTTGGAGCTGATCCGCCGGCACCCGTTTCAAACAAACCGCCACCTGCGAGAAGAGGAACGATAGAAAGCATTTTAGCTGATGTTCCAAGCTCAAGGATTGGGAAAAGATCTGTAAGGTAGTCCCGCAAAACGTTACCGGTAACAGAAATAGTATCTTCACCTTTGCGAACACGCTCTAAAGAGTAGTTCATGGCGTCAACTGGAGACATGATCTTAATCGTGAGTCCTGAAGTATCGTGATCTTTTAAGTACATTTCTACTTTTTCAATCATTTTCGCATCATGAGCACGAACAGCGTCTAACCAGAAGATAGCCGGCGTATTTGAAAGACGTGCACGCTCTACTGCAAGACGTACCCAGTCTTTGATCGGGATATCTTTAGCTCTTGACATTCTCCAAATATCACCTTTTTCTACGTTGAAACTCATAAGCTCGCCCGTAGCGTCAGCAACAGTGACAATACCGTCTTCTTTGATTTCAAAAGTAGTTGGGTGAGAGCCGTACTCTTCTGCTTTTTGTGCCATAAGACCAACATTCGCTACAGAACCCATGGTCGTAACGTCGTACTGTCCGTTGTTCTTACAATCTTCAATACAAGCCGAATACATAGTTGCATAACAACGGTCAGGAATCGTTACCACACACTGCTCTACTTTTCCTGCCGGATTCCACATCTTACCGCCATCACGTATAACAACGGGTAATGAAGCATCAATAATTACGTCATTTGACGCGTGAAGGTTTGTGATCCCTTTGTCAGAGTCAACCATGGCCATAGCCGGTTGTGTCGGGTAAACCGCCATAATAGCCGCTTCAATTTCAGCTTTTTTGTCCGCTGGCAATTTTGAAAGCTTTTTGTAAAGATCGCCAAGCCCGAGATTAGGGTTAACGCCGATTTCTTTGAATTCTGCAGCGTATTTAGCAAATACATCTTTGAAAAACACTTGAACCGCATGACCGAACATGATCGGGTCAGAAACCTTCATCATCGTTGCTTTAAGATGGATTGACCAAAGGATGTTTTTCTCTTTTGCTTCCGCAAGGGAATCTGCCAAAAATTCACGAAGCGCTTTTGCACTCATAAATGTACCGTCAAGTACTTCTTTATCGAATGCATCAATTTCTTTAAGCGGTTTACCGTTAAGAGAAATCGTTACTTTACCGTCACCTTTTTTGATAATAGACT
>JAUXSZ010000007.1 GCA_030679635.1 Sulfuricurvum sp.
ATGATCAAAACAATAACCCGGTGATCAATTTTTCACTCAATTCCGAAGGGGCTCAGATTTTTGGCGACTTTACCGGCAAAAATGTCGGCAAGCGTCTTGCGATCGTTTTGGATGGAAAAGTTTATTCAGCGCCCGTAATCAATGAGCGTATCGGTGGCGGTTCAGGGCAGATCAGCGGTAATTATACGATCGAAGAAGCAAACGACCTATCGATTGCTTTGCGATCAGGAGCATTGCTCGCACCGATTTATATGATGGAAAAGCGCTCAGTGGGGCCGAGTTTGGGTGCGGATAGCATTAAAGCGTCATTATTGGCCCTTATTAGCGGATTTGTATTAGTTATCCTTTTTATGATGTTTTATTACGGGCTGGCCGGAGTGATCGCTAGTTTGGCGGTTGTGATCAATCTCTTTATTATTTTAGCGATGATGTCATTGCTGGGTGCTACGCTAACGTTGCCGGGAATGGCGGGGATTGTTCTGCATATCGGATTGGCGGTCGATGCGAATATCATCATCAATGAACGTATCCGCGAACAACTGCGATTGGGATCGTCAACGTCCAAAGCGATTAAAGACGGATATGCCAAAGCAATGCGGGCGATATTGGATTCGAACATAACGCAGATCATTGCGTGTACGATTCTGTATATGTATGGAACAGGTGCTATTAAAGGGTTTGCCGTAACCCTCAGTATCGGAATTTTGGCATCTATGCTTACGGCTATTGTCGGAACTTATGGCATCTATCAGCTTTTTATGAACCGTATTGAAAAAAATAAGAACTATACGTTGTGGTTCGGTATGACAAGAAAAGGGTATTAATCATGGAACTGTTTAAAGAAGACAAGATTTATAACTTTTTAGGCAAAGGAAAAATCTTTTTTGTCGCTTCATTTGTTTTGTTTTTCTTGTCCATCGCCCTCATTGCTGTCAAAGGGTTTTCGTTCGGAATTGATTTTACCGGAGGAACAGTTGTTCAAGTTAAGTACGCGGATGTTGCTCCTATTGATAAAATTCGAGCCCATTTAGCTGAAAATGAGCTTTTTAAGCACGCGACTGTGACGGAGTTTGGCTCACCTCAAGAGGTGGTTATCAAAACTCCCGCTTCTACGGACGGCTTGAGCAAAGATATCGGGGATACGACCAAGGAGATATTAAAAGGGACAGGTGATTTTGAAATTCGCCGTGTCGATATGGTAGGTCCAAAGGTTGGAGATGAGCTTCGGACTAAAGGGTTAACCGCCTTTTTATTAACGCTGATGGCAATTATGGCAATGGTGACGTTTCGATATGAATGGCGTTTTGCGTTAGCCGCTGTGATTGCGATTGTTCATGATATTGTAATTACGTTTGGATTTGTTTCCTATTTCGAAATCGATTTTAATATTGAGAGTGTTGCGGCCTTGCTGATGATTTTAGGCTATTCGATTCATGATACTATTATTGTCTACGATCGCATACGTGAGCATATTCAGGAGAGTAAACAAACCGATTTCGTGATGATTGTTAATGAAGCTGTTTCTCGTACACAGTCTCGTACTACTCTCACGTCACTAACGGTTTTCTTTGTGGTCTTGACCCTCTTCATTTTTGGTGGAGATATTATGATAGGCTTTAGTTTTCCAATGCTTATCGGCGTCATCGTAGGTACGTACAGCTCTATTTTTGTTGCGGCACAGCTTGTTGTATGGACTGGATTTAGTGTTTCGGCTTACCGTCAAAATATGGCGGAAAAGGCTAAGAATGAAGCGGAAAGAGAGAAAATGCGTGCTCAATTTGAGCAGGGCATTGTTTAATTAGGAGTTTTTTTGAATTACGTCCCCAAAGATATTGAAGCCAAATGGCAAAAGTTTTGGGCTGAAAACAAAAGTTTTGAGCCAAGTGAAGATTTTACGAAAGAAAAAAAATACATATTGAGTATGTTTCCCTTTCCTAGCGGAAGACTTCACATGGGGCATGTGAGAAACTATACCCTCAGCGATACCTTTGCCCGTTATTACCGGCAAGCTGGGTTTAATGTTCTTCATCCGATCGGTTTTGACAGCTTTGGTATGCCCGCTGAAAATGCGGCGATCAAAAATGGTTCTCATCCAAAAAAATGGACCTATGACAACATCGATTACATGAAAAAAGAGTTCGCTTCTTTGGGCTTTTCGTTTTCAAAAGAGAGAGAACTGGCCACGAGTGATGAGCTTTATACGAAATTTGAGCAGGGCTTTATCATCGACATGTATGAAAAAGGGTTGCTCTACCGTAAAAAAGGGATGCTCAACTGGTGCCCGCATGATTTGACGGTACTGGCAAATGAGCAGGTGGTCGATGGATGCTGCTGGAGATGCGATACCCCCATCGTTAAAAAAGACATGAATCAGTACTACTTCAAAATTACACAGTATGGTGATGAACTGTTGGACGATCTACACAAACTTGAGGGCGGTTGGCCTAAGCAGGTTCTGACCATGCAGGAGAACTGGATCGGAAAATCCAACGGTTTGGCGTTTGATCTGTTTTTTGATGAGGAGAGCAGGGCAAAACTGAATTCCAATTTTGAGAGTTTTGATGTGTTCACCACCCGTCCCGATACCATCTATGGAGTCTCTTATACGGCATTGGCTCCTGAACACCCTATCGTCTCGTATATGATTGAAAATGGGTTACTCAGCGATGAGGTAATGGCTCACAT